>JAZUJI010000037.1:0-17534 GCA_045642685.1 Acutalibacteraceae bacterium
ACTTTCAAGAACGATGCGAAGGGTGACCCTCTCGTGACCAAGGATGCGCTCGTGGACCTCGGCGTAATGACGGCGGACCAGTATGAATCCATCAAGGAGCAGACCAGAAGGATCACGAAAATCGTGTCCGACGACCTCAAGGAGAAGGGTCTCGTGCTTTACGACATCAAGTTCGAATTCGGATATGACCCTCAGGGCAACGTGATGCTCATCGACGAAATAGCATCCGGCAATATGCGTGTTTACAAGGATGGAAGCTACATTGACCCGATGACGCTTTCCGAACTGTTTTTTGCCTGATATCAACTTCAAATCTTCATAAAAAATGCGAACAGGCAGCACGGTGTTTTGCCCGTGCTGCTCTGTTCCGGCAGAACAGTCGAAAGGTGGTAAATGAATGGGAGGATTTTTCGGAGCGGTATCGAGCGAGGATGTGGTGACCGATGTTTTTTTCGGCACGGACTATCATTCTCACCTCGGCACCAAAAGTGCAGGCATGGCAGCTTACGATGCATCGAGCGGATTGCAGCGGAAGATCCACAATATCGGCAATGCACCGTTTCGCACCAAGTTTGACGGTATCCTCAACGAGATGAAGGGTACAGCCGGCATCGGCTGCATCAACGATACCGACCCGCAGCCGCTTCTGGTGCGCTCCAAGCTCGGCCGCTATGCGATCTGTACCCTTGGCGTGATCAATAACGCTGAGGAGCTGATCCGGCAATACATCGAAACAACATCCGGTCAGGTCGGTGCCATGTCCGGCGGCGGACAGAACACCACCGAAATCGTTGCGGCGTTCATTAACCAAAAGGCAACCTTTGCCGAGGGGATCCGCTACATACAGGAGCTTGCGGAGGGAACCGTCAGCGTGCTGATCTTAACCGAATACGGCACCGTTATTGCGGCGCGTGACCGTATGGGGCGCCTGCCGGTGCATATCGGAAAAAGTGAAACCGGCTACTGCGTTTCCTTTGAACACTTCGCCTACCAGAAGCTCGGCTATAAAGATGCCTATGAGCTGAAGCCTGCGGAAATCGTGGAGCTGACGGCGAAAAAAATGACAACGCTCGCCAAAGGACGGGAGGAAATGCACATCTGTGCTTTCCTGTGGTCTTACTACGGCTTCCCGACCTCCTGTTATGAGGGCATCAATGTGGAAATGATGCGCTGCCGCAACGGCGAGATCATGGCGGAAAACGAAATCAGCGACGGAACGCTGCCTGAGGCAGACTGCGTCGCCGGTGTGCCCGATTCCGGCACACCGCACGCCATCGGCTTCGCCAACCGCAGCCATATGCCGTTTGCCCGTCCGTTCATCAAATACACACCTACCTGGCCCAGAAGCTTTATGCCCTCCACCCAAAAGGAGCGCAACCGCATTGCCAAAATGAAACAGATCCCCGTGGATGGTCTGATCAACGGCAAGGAGCTGCTTTTTGTGGATGATTCCATTGTCCGGGGCACACAGCTTCGGGAAACCGTGGAATTTCTATATGAAAGCGGAGCGAAGAAGGTACATATGCGTTCCGCCTGTCCCCCGATCATGTACAGCTGCAAGTTCCTCAATTTTTCCCGTGCCACCAGCGACCGTGAGCTGATCACCCGTGCCACGATCCTTGAGCTGGAGGGAGAAGAGGGCTTGAACCACATCGAAGAATACAGTGACCGTTCCACTGAACGAGGCCGCCGCATGCGTGCCGCCATTTGCGACAAGCTGCATCTGGCGTCCCTCGAATTCCAGACCATTGAAGGGCTGCTCAAAGCCATCGGTCTGGAGCCCTGCAAAATCTGCACCTATTGCTGGAACGGAAAGGAGTAAGCTCATGCACGAAAATTCAAAATCCGATATCTATGCCGCTGCCGGTGTGGATATTACAGCGGGTTACAAATCCGTTGAACTGATGAAAAAACATATTGCCCGTACGGTGACACCCGGTGTCTGCTCCGATGTCGGCGGCTTCGGCGGTTTGTTTGAGCCGGATCTGACCGGCATTTCCAAGCCCGTTCTCGTCAGCGGAACGGACGGCGTAGGCACAAAGCTCAAGCTTGCTTTTCTGATGGACAAGCACGACACCGTGGGTATTGACTGCGTTGCCATGTGCGTCAACGATATTATCTGCTGCGGCGCAAAACCGCTTTTCTTCCTGGACTATATCGCCTGCGGCAAAAACTACCCCGAAAAGATCGCTCAGATCGTCAGCGGTGTCTGTGAGGGCTGCGTGCAGTCCGGTGCCGCACCCATCGGCGGCGAAACCGCCGAAATGCCCGGTTTTTACCCGGTGGATGAATACGACCTGGCAGGCTACTGCACCGGCGTTGTCGATAAGGAAAAAATCATCAACAACAAAACCATGAAGCCCGGCGATGTTGTCATCGCTCTGCCGTCCTCCGGCGTTCACTCCAACGGCTTTTCGCTTGTGCGCAAGGTGTTCGATGTGGAAAACAGCGATATCAAGGCACCCGTAGAAGCTCTGGGCGGCAAGTCCGTCGGCGAAACGCTGCTGACACCGACCTGCATTTATGTCAAGCCGGTTCTTTCCCTGCTTGAGCAGGTTCGGGTCAAGGGCATTTCCCACATCACCGGCGGCGGATTTTATGAAAACATTCCCCGCAGCATTCCCGAGGGTCTGGGTGCGAAGATCGACCGCAGTGCCGTCCGGGTGCTGCCGATTTTCGATTTGATCCAAAAGACCGGCGGCATTGACGAGCGGGATATGTTCAACACCTTTAATATGGGTGTCGGCATGAGCGTTACGGTTGCCCCGGAGGAAGCCGACAAAGCACTTGCCGTGCTCAAAGCCAACGGTGTCGATGCCTACATCATCGGCGAAATTACAGAATCACAGGAGAAGATTGCGATATGCTGAAAACATTCATGAACAGCATTTGTGCAGGTATTCTGATTGCGATCGGAGGCAGTGTTTTCCTTGCGTGCGATAACCGCTATGCGGGTGCCGTGCTGTTCTCCGTTGCCTTGCTGTGCATCTGCTACCGGGGCTATTACCTGTTCACCGGCAAGGTCGGTTATCTGCCGGAATCCCACACCAAAAAGGATGTTTCGGCGTTGGTGATCGGTCTGGTCGGCAACCTTATCACGACTTTTCTGCTCGGTATGCTCATCCGTGCCACGATGC
Organism: Acutalibacteraceae bacterium; assembly: GCA_045642685.1. Lineage (GTDB taxonomy): Bacteria > Bacillota > Clostridia > Oscillospirales > Acutalibacteraceae > UBA8612. The sequence continues at coordinate 3,138 of JAZUJI010000037.1, forward strand.
CGAACCTCGGTGAAGTGGCGGCGACACTCTGCACCAAGAAGCTGGAGCAGGAATTCTGGCAGACGCTGGTGCGTGCCGTGTTCTGCGGCTTTTTGATGTATCTGGCGGTGAGCATTTTCCGGGATAAAAAAACACCGATCGCCATTTTGTTCGGTATTCCCGTGTTCATCCTCAGCGGCTTTGAACATTCCATCGCCGATATGTTCTATTTCGGTGCGTCCGGTCTGACCGAACCGAAAATTCTGCTGTTTATGCTGGCGGTCGTTTTGGGCAACTCCATCGGCGGTGTTGCGCTGCCCTTGCTTCAAATGGCGGGAGGAAAAGATGCGTAATAAAGCAAACATTGCCGTGCTGGTTTCCGGCGGCGGCACGAACCTGCAGGCGTTGATCGACGCACAGAAAAAAGGAATTTTGCAAAGCGGTGCGATCAAGCTGGTCATATCGAGCAATGCGCAGGCATATGCGCTGCAGCGAGCCGAAAAAAACGGGATCGACCATGCGGTCGTTTCCAAAAAAGAATGTGGCTCCCAGACGGAATTTGAAAAACAGATCATTACATTGCTTGAAAAATATTCCATTGATTTTATTGTTTTAGCCGGTTTTATGACGGTGCTCAGCGGTGACTTTACCGCCCGGTATGACCACCGCATCATCAATGTGCATCCGTCCCTGATCCCGTCGTTTTGCGGCGAAGGCTTTTACGGGCTGCGTGTGCATGAGGCGGCGCTGGCAAAGGGCGTGAAGGTGACGGGTGCCACGGTGCATTTCGTCAACGAGATACCCGACGGCGGTGAGATCATTTTGCAAAAGGCGGTCAGCATCCGCCCGGAGGATACCCCCGAAACACTTCAGAAGCGTGTTATGCGTTTGGCGGAATGGAAGATTTTACCCATGGCCGCCGAGCTTGTTTCAAAACAGATAACGGAAAGGAATTGAAAAAATGGACATTTATGAAATTCACGACATTGCTCCGCTGATTCAGGACAATGCTTATGTCGGCAGAGGCATCGTCATCGGCAAAACAGCCAACGGCAAAAAGGCGGCGACCGCCTACTTCATCATGGGCCGCAGCGCAAACAGCCGCAACCGTGTGTTCACCATGCGGGATAATGTTTTGTTCACCGAGCCGTTTGACGCCTCCAAGGTCGAGGATCCGAGCCTGATCATCTATGCCGCACTTCGCACCTGCGAAAACAAGCTGATCGTTACCAACGGCGATCAGACCGATACCATTTATGAGGGTCTGCAAAACGGAGAAAGCTTTTCTCAGGCATTGACCAAGCGTGAATTTGAACCGGACAAGCCCAACTTCACACCCCGTATCAGCGGCATGATCACCTTTGAAAAAGGCAATTTCACCTATGAAATGAGCATCCTCAAGAGTGCTGACGCCGAGGGTACGGCCTGCAACCGCTACACCTTTGCTTATCCGTCCCTGCCGGGTCTGGGTCACTTCCTTCATACCTATGTATGTGACGGCAACCCGATCCCCACTTTCCAGGGTGAGCCGGAGCGTGTGGCGATCCCCGATGACATTGATGCGTTCACCGATTCCCTTTGGAATGCGCTGAACGAGGACAATAAAATTTCGCTCTTTGTCCGTTACACCGATTTGGAAACCGGCACGGCAGAAGATCGTTTGATCAACAAAAATCAGTAAGGAGTAATAAACATGAAAGAGTTTGAACTGAAATACGGATGCAACCCCAACCAGAAGCCCTCGAAAATTTTCATGGAGGATGGCAGCGAGCTGCCCATTGAGATCCTCTGCGGCCGCCCCGGCTACATCAACTTTCTGGATGCCTTCAATTCCTGGCAGCTGGTCAAGGAGCTGAAAGAGGCTCTCGGTATGCCGGCTGTCACCTCCTTTAAGCATGTCAGCCCGACCTCGGCTGCTATCGGTCTGCCGCTGTCCGACACGCTGAAGAAAGCCTGCTTTGTAGAGGATATTGAGGGTTTGGATGATTCGCCGCTTGCCTGCGCCTATGCCCGTGCAAGAGGTACCGACCGTATGTGCTCCTTCGGTGACTGGGTCGCTCTGAGCGATGTGTGCGATGTAACGACTGCTCAGCTGATCAAGCGTGAAGTGTCCGACGGCATCATTGCGCCGGGCTATGAGCCGGAAGCTCTTGAAATCCTCAAGACAAAGCGCAACGGCAACTATAACATCGTCAAAATCGACCCCGATTTTGTTCCGGCACCCGTTGAGCGCAAGCAGGTGTACGGCATCACCTTTGAGCAGGGACGCAACAATTTTGAAATCAACCGTGAACTGCTTTCCGATTTGGTCACCGAAAACAAGACGCTTCCCGAAAGCGCCGTGCGTGACCTGATCATTGCGCTCATCACCCTGAAATATACGCAGTCCAATTCCGTGTGCTATGCTGTGGACGGACAGGCCATCGGTGTCGGTGCCGGTCAGCAGTCCCGTATCCACTGCACCCGTCTGGCAGGCTCCAAGGCAGACACCTGGTTCCTGCGTCAGCACGAAAAGGTTTTGAACCTGCCCTTTAAGCCCGATGTTGCCCGTCCCAACCGTGACAATGTCATTGACGGCTATATCAACAAAAACGAAGAAGATGTCTGCGCCGACGGAAACTGGCAGAAGTATTTCACCCGTCAGCCCGAGCCGCTCACCGAAGCGGAAGCCAAGGCGTTCCTTGCAAGCCGTGAAAATGTCGCTCTCGGTTCTGATGCGTTCTTCCCGTTTGATGACAACATCGAGCGTGCCCACAGAAGCGGCGTCAAGTACATTGCACAGCCCGGCGGCTCCATTCGTGACGATATTGTGATCGAATGCTGCAACAAATACGGTATGGCAATGGCGTTCACCCGTATGCGCCTGTTCCACCATTGATGAGGTGAGCCGATGAAAATTCTGGTAGTCGGCGGTGGCGGCAGAGAACACGCCATCATCAAAAAGCTCAAAGAAAACAAAACGGTCGAAAGGATTTATGCTTTGCCCGGCAACGGCGGGATCGCCGCCGATGCCGAGTGCGTCGCCATCGGTGCGACCGACCTTGAGAAAATTGCCGCTTTTGCTGTCGAAAACAAAATCGACTATGCCGTTGTTGCCCCCGATGACCCGCTGGTTTTAGGGTGTGTCGATAAGCTTGAGGCACTCGGCATCCCCTGCTTCGGTCCCCGTGCAAATGCCGCCGTGATCGAGGGCAGCAAGGTTTTTTCCAAAAACCTGATGAAAAAATACGGTATTCCCACTGCCGAATACGAAACCTTCAGCGATATGGATTCGGCACTGGAATACTTAAAAACCGCTCCCGTTCCCACGGTTATCAAAGCGGACGGCCTGGCACTGGGCAAGGGTGTTATCATTGCCCAGACCCGTGACGAAGCCGTGCAGGCGGTCAAAGAAATGATGCAGGACAAAAAGTTCGGCAAGAGCGGTGAAAATATTGTAATTGAAGAATTTTTGACCGGTCCCGAGGTATCTGTTCTCAGCTTCACGGACGGTGAAACGATCGTGCCCATGATTTCCTCCATGGATCATAAGCGAGCCAAAGACGGCGATGAGGGTCTGAACACCGGCGGTATGGGTACGGTCGCACCCAACCCCTATTACACCGAGGCGATCGCCGAAGAATGTATGAACACCATTTTCCTGCCGACCGTGCGTGCCATGAACGCCGAGGGCAGAACCTTTAAGGGCTGCCTGTATTTCGGCTTGATGCTCACGCCGAAAGGCCCGAAGGTGATCGAATATAATTGCCGCTTCGGTGATCCGGAAACGCAGGTCGTCCTGCCGCTGCTTGAAAGTGATCTGCTCACCGTTATGCAGGCGGTGACGAACGGCACACTCAAGGATACACCCGTTTCGTTTGGCAGCGGTCATGCCTGCTGCGTCATCATGGCGTCGGAAGGTTATCCGCTCAGCTACGAAAAGGGTTATGAAATCACGATTCCGCAGCAGGTAAGCGATTCGGTCTATGTGGCAGGTGCCAGACTGGAAAACGGCAGGCTGCTCACAAACGGCGGCAGGGTTCTCGGCGTTACGGCGGTGGAGGCTTCGCTGGAGCAGGCGATCGCCGGTGCTTATGAAAAGGTGAAGAAAATCACATTCGGCAACGCTTATTACCGCAGCGACATCGGTGCCAGAGCCCTGACGGCAACGGAGGAAACATAACCATGGTTTATCGAATTTATGTAGAAAAAAAAGCGGAGCTTGCCCATGAGGCAAACGCCCTGCTCGCAGAGGCAAGAGGTCTGCTCGGGCTTCAGGCACTTACGGGCATCCGCATTTTGAACCGCTACGATGCGGAAAATATCACGGCGGAGCTGTTTGATTACGCTAAAAAGACGGTGTTTTCCGAACCGCAGCTGGATGTTGTTTACGACGAATTGGACACGGCGGCGCAGCCCTGCTTTGCCGTGGAGTATCTGCCCGGTCAGTTTGACCAGCGTGCCGATTCCGCCGCTCAGTGTATTCAGATCATTTCGCAGGCGGAGCGTCCGCTGATCCGCACGGCGAAAATCTATCTTCTTTCCGGCGATGTGACCGAAGAAGAAATCGCAAAGCTGAAAAAGTATGTGATCAACCCCGTGGAGGCAAGAGAGGCAAGCCTTGAAAAGCCCGAAACGCTTCGCACGGTCTATGAGATCCCCACTGAGGTGAAAACGCTTGACGGGTTCACAAAGCTTGACCGTGAGGGACTGGAAAACTTTGTTAAGGAATACGGGCTTGCCATGGATGCGGACGATGTCGCATTCTGCCAGCAGTATTTTTGTTCGGAGCACCGTGACCCGACGATCACGGAGATCCGCATGATCGACACCTATTGGTCGGATCATTGCCGTCATACGACATTCCTGACGGTGATCGACAAAGTGACTTTTGAGGATGAATTGCTTCAGAGTGCTTATAACGATTACCTCAGAACCCGTGAGGAATTGGGACGCACCAAGCCGGTCTGCCTGATGGATCTGGCAACGGTCGCCGTTAAAGCCCTCAAAAAGCAGGGCAAGCTCGACAAGCTTGATGAGAGCGAGGAAATCCACGCCTGCACGGTCAAAATCGATGTCGAGGTGGACGGCGTTACCGAGCCGTGGCTGCTCCTGTTCAAAAACGAAACGCACAATCATCCCACGGAGATCCAGCCGTTCGGCGGTCCCCCCACCTGTATCGGCGGTGCGATTCGTGATCCGCTGTCCGGCCGCTCCTATGTTTACGGTGCCATGCGTGTCACCGGCGCAGCCGATCCGCTTGTGCCCATGGAGCAAACCATCAAAGGCAAGCTGCCGCAGCGCAAAATCGTTACCACGGCGGCGGCAGGCTATTCCTCCTACGGCAACCAGATCGGGCTTGCCACGGGCATTGTCGATGAAATTTATCACCCCGGCTATGCGGCAAAGCGCATGGAGATCGGTGCCGTGATCGCAGCAGCTCCCGCAGAAAATGTGCGTCGTGAGGTGCCGGCTCCCGGTGACCTTGTGATCCTGCTCGGCGGTTCAACCGGGCGTGACGGCTGCGGCGGTGCAACGGGTTCTTCCAAATCGCACACGGTGGAATCGCTCGAAACCTGCGGCGCCGAGGTGCAGAAGGGCAACGCCCCCGAGGAGCGTAAGCTCCAACGGCTGTTCCGCAATAAGCAGGCGTGCCGCATGATCAAACGCTGCAACGATTTCGGTGCCGGCGGTGTTTCCGTTGCCATCGGCGAATTGGCGGACGGCTTGGAAATCGACCTGTACGCCGTGCCGAAAAAGTATGACGGACTGGACGGCACAGAGCTTGCCATCAGCGAAAGCCAGGAGCGTATGGCGGTGGTCATTGAGGCAGAGAATAAAGATGCCTTTTTACGCCTTGCCGATTCCGAAAACCTGCAGGCGTGCCCGGTGGCGGTGGTCAAAGCCGAACCGAGGCTGGTCATGAACTGGAACGGCAAAAAAATTGTCGATATAAGCCGTGAGTTCCTCAACTCCAACGGTGCGGATAAACATATTGAAGTGGCTCCGTGCGCCGGTCAATATGAGGACAAAAAGGTCAGCGGTTCGTTTACCGAGGCGCTGAAAGCCGTTGCCGGTGATCTGAACACCTGTTCCAAACGGGGTCTTTCCGAACGCTTTGACTCCACCATCGGCGCAGGCACGGTGCTTATGCCGTTCGGCGGCAAAAACCAGCTCACCCCGATTCAGAGCATGGTTCAGAAAATTTCCGTTGAGAAAAAACACACCTCGGATTGTTCGCTGATGTCGTTCGGCTACAATCCGTTCATTACCGAAAAAAGCCCTTACCACGGTGCTTATCTGGCTGTGGTCGAATCCGTCTGCAAGCTGATTGCAACGGGTGCAAAGTTTGAGGATGTTTATCTGACCTTCCAGGAATACTTTGAGCACCCCGGCAAGGACGGCAAACGCTGGGGCAAGCCGCTGGCGGCACTGCTCGGTGCGTTCAAAGCGCAGATGAATCTCGGCATCGGTGCGATCGGCGGCAAGGATTCCATGAGCGGTTCGTTTGAAGACCTCGATGTTCCGCCGACGCTGGTTTCCTTTGCCGTGACCACTGCCAAAACGCAGGATATTGTTTCCCCCGAACTGAAAAAAGCCGGTCACAAGCTGGTCTGGCTTGCGCCTGCATATGACGAAAATCATCTGCCCGAAACCGACTCCCTGCTCAAGCTGTTTGATCAGGTATTTGCGCTGCTCAACAGCGGTAAGGCATTCAGCTGCTACACCCCCGGCATGGGCGGTATCGCAGAAGCTGTGATGAAAACCGCTTTCGGCAACGGATTCGGTTTTGCTTTCGGCTCCGAGCTTCCGCTTGAAAAAATCTTCGGCTACGCTTACGGCTCTTTCCTGCTCGAAACCGAGGAGGAGCTTGAGGGTGCTGTCACCGTCGGTACAGTCACCGATGACGGCTGCTTCTCGTTCAACGGCGAAACGGTCTGTGCCAAGGAACTGCTCGGCATTTATGAAGATAAGCTGGAGAGCGTTTATTCCTGCAACATCACCAATAAGGGCACGAAAGCGGAAACCTTCTCTTACACCGCTGCCGGGCGCAAGGCTCCCGCTGTGCTGACGGCGAAGCCCCGGGTGCTCATTCCGGCGTTCCCCGGCACAAACTGCGAATTTGACAGCGCAAAAGCGGTCGCAGATGCGGGGGCAGAGCCGGAGATCGTGGTCATCAACAACCTTTCCGCTCAGGGCATCGCCCGCAGCGTGGAGGTATTTGGTGAAAAGCTTAAATCCGCTCAGATGATTTTCATTCCCGGCGGTTTTTCCGGCGGCGACGAGCCGGACGGAAGCGGCAAGTTCATCACCGCCTTCTTCCGCAACGCACAGATCAAAGACGGTGTGACCGACCTGCTCGACAACCGGGACGGTCTGATGTGCGGCATCTGCAACGGCTTCCAGGCGTTGATCAAGCTCGGTCTTGTTCCGTTCGGTAAAATCATCGACACCGATGAAAATTGCCCGACGCTGACCTTCAACACCATTTCCCGTCACCAATCCCGCATTGTTCGTACCCGCATTGCTTCCGATAAATCCCCGTGGCTGAGTCTGATGAAGGTCGGCGACATTGTCAATGTGCCGATTTCACACGGCGAGGGTCGCTTCCTGGCAAGCGAAGAAATGATTCGATCCCTTGCCGAAAACGGACAGATCGCAACGCAGTATGTCGATTTTGACGGCAACGCCTCCTGCGACATTCATTTCAATCCGAATGATTCCATGTATGCCATTGAGGGCATCACTTCCCCGGACGGCCGTGTGTTCGGCAAGATGGGTCACAGCGAACGCATCGGAGCCGGGCTTTACAAGAATGTTCCGGGCGAATACGACATTCGTATGTTCCAAGCAGCAGTTAAATATTTCAAAGGATAAGGAGAGATTATCATGGAGTACAAATCCGACATTGAAATCGCACAGAGCTGCGAAATGAAACCGATCACCGAAATCGCAAAAATTGCCAATGTGGATGAAAAATACATTGAGCAATACGGCCGCTACAAAGCAAAGGTCGATCTTTCTCTGCTCAAGGATACCGACCGACCCAACGGCAAGCTGATCCTGGTCACGGCTATCACGCCGACCCCTGCCGGTGAGGGCAAAACGACCACCACCATCGGTTTGGCAGACGGACTCAAGCGCATCGGCAAAAATGTTACGGTTGCGCTGCGTGAGCCTTCTCTCGGCCCCGTGTTCGGCGTCAAGGGCGGGGCCGCAGGCGGCGGGTATGCGCAGGTTGTGCCTATGGAGGACATCAACCTGCATTTCACCGGTGACTTCCACGCCATCGGCGCAGCAAACAACCTGCTGGCGGCGATGCTCGACAACCACATTCAGCAGGGCAATGCGCTGAATATTGATGTGCGCAAAATCACCTGGAAACGCTGCGTGGATATGAACGACCGTCAGCTCCGCTATGTCGTAGACGGCATGGGCGGCAAAGCCAACGGCGTGCCCCGTGAGGACGGCTTTGATATCACCGTTGCATCCGAAATTATGGCGGTTCTTTGCCTTTCCTCCTCGATTACCGATTTGAAAGAGCGTCTTTCCCGTATCGTTGTCGGCTACACCTACAGCGATGAGCCGGTTACCGCCGGTCAGCTGAACGCTTCGGGCGCCATGGCGGCGCTGCTCAAGGATGCCCTTAAGCCCAATCTGGTGCAGACGCTGGAGGGTACTCCCGCATTTGTTCACGGCGGACCGTTTGCCAACATTGCCCATGGCTGCAACAGCGTAACAGCAACCAAGCTTGCGCTGAAGATGGGCGATTACACCGTCACCGAGGCAGGCTTCGGTGCCGACCTGGGCGCCGAAAAATTCCTGGATATCAAGTGCCGTATGGCAGGCCTTGTGCCGGATGCCGTGGTCGTGGTGTCCACCGTTCGTGCGCTGAAAATGCACGGCGGTCTGGATAAAAAAGCACTTGCCACCGAAGATCTGGATGCTCTTGACCGTGGTATTCCGAACCTGCTTCGCCATGTTTCCAACATTAAAAATGTCTATAAGCTTCCCTGCGTCGTGGCAGTCAACCGCTTCCCGACCGATACGGATGCCGAAATTGATTTCATCATGAAACGCTGTGCCGAGCTCGGCGTGAACACCGTGCTTTCCACCGTTTGGGCTGAAGGCGGCAAGGGCGGCGAAGCCCTCGCCCGTGAAGTGGTTCGCCTGTGCGAAGAAGAGCAGGGTGATTTCACCTTCTCCTACGAGCTTGACAGCACGATCGAAGAAAAGATCGAAGCCGTTGTCAAAAAGATTTACGGCGGTGACGGTATCAACATTATGCCCGCTGCCAAAAAACAGATCGAGCGTCTGGAACAGCTCGGCTACGGCAGCTGCCCGATTTGCGTGGCAAAAACGCAGTACAGCTTCTCCGATGATCCGACCAAACTCGGTGCACCCGAGGGCTTTACCGTGACGGTCAAAAATGTCAAGATCTCCGCCGGTGCCGGCTTCATCGTCGTGCTGACGGGCGACATTATGACCATGCCCGGTCTGCCCAAGGTTCCCGCCGCCGAACGCATTGATGTGGACGAAAACGGCAAAATATCCGGCTTGTTCTGATTCGATATGAAAACAAAAACATCTCTGCCCACACGGACGGAGATGTTTTTGTTATTCCCTTCAAAATCTCATTCCATTCTTATTTGTGTTGCTTTCGACCTTACAGGAACACGATCCCTTAAATATCGGCTATTTTTAATGGAATAATATTTGCATGGTTGACTTTTCCCTTAAAAATGCTAATATATAAGGGCAAGAAAGGATTTTAAGGATATGAGAAGATTTAATTATTCGGCAATGAAAGATGAAAAGTGGGATTCCGATATTCTCGGTTTGATTGCTGCAATTTATCGGGCGGTCGGTAAGCAGGAGCTATATCTCAAGCAGCAGCCGCAAGCACTTGAAAAGCTGATCGATATTGCAAAAATACAAAGCACACAGGCATCCAATGCCATTGAAGGAATTGTAACGACAAACACTCGGATCAAGCAGCTTGTCGAGGAGAAAACCGCACCCAGAAACCGTGATGAGCTGGAGATCGCAGGTTACCGGGATGCGTTGAGTATTATCCATGAGAGCTTTGATACGATTCCGATCAACCGAAATTATATCTTACAGCTTCACAAAATTTTATACAGCCATATGAATAATCCTTTTGCCGGACAGACAAAGACGGTGCAGAATTATATCAGTGCAGCTTATCCGGACGGGCATACCGAAATCCTTTTTACACCTCTTGCACCCTTTGAAACCCCGGAGGCGCTTGACAGAATCTGTGAAGAATATAACATAGTTATCGGAAATCATGAAGTCGAGCCGTTGATTGCGATTCCGGTTTTCATCCATGATTTTCTCTGTATTCATCCGTTCAATGACGGAAACGGCAGAATGAGCCGCCTTTTGACGACGCTTCTTCTTTACCGCAGCGGCTTTTTTGTCGGAAAATATATTTCATTGGAAGCAAAGATAGCAAAAAACAAAGACCTTTACTATGATGCACTTCGGGTTTCTCAGCACGGGTGGCACGAGGGTACAGAGGATGTGGTTCCTTTCATCAAATATATTCTCGGTACGATTCTTGCGGCTTATAAAGATTTTGAAGACCGTTTTTCAATCGTGGAAGAAAAACTTCCTGCGGTTGAGATGGTGCGTAAGGCATCTCTTCAAAAAATCGGACGGTTTACAAAGCAGGATATCCGAGAATCGTGTCCCGGTCTGAGCATAAGCTCCGTGGAAGGTGCCCTTCGCAAAATGGTTGCCAACGGAGAAATCAAGCGGGAAGGTGCCGGTAAATCAACTTGCTATTATCGGCTGAAATAATCGGAATGGGTTATATGCGAGCCTTAACAAATACTATATCATGACGAAAGAAGATCAGAAAATGGATTATCAGGCACACCGCGGGGTTTGCACGGAAGCACCCGAAAATACCTTGCCGGCGTTTGTGACAGCGGCGGAGCAGGGTTACACCTATTGGGAGGTTGACCCCCGATTCACGGCGGACGGACAATGTGTGCTGCTGCATGATTCCACGCTCAACCGCACCTGCCGCCATGCGGACGGAACCGAAATAAGCGAGGAACTCCGCTTGTCGGCTCTGACACTCGAACAGGTTTGGCAATATGACGCAGGGCTTGCGTTTTCGTACAAATTCCGGGGTACGAAGATCCCGCTGCTTGCCGATGTGCTGCGTTTGGCGAAAGAAAATAACGCCGTGGTGAAGCTCGACAATATCGTTGAAAAAATGACACTCGAACAGCGGGAAAAGCTGTTTTCGCTCGTGGAACAAAGCGGAGCGAAGGTCGGCTTCACCTGCACCTCGTTTGATTTTATCCGTGCGGTGTCTGCCCGGTTCCCGTGTGCCGAGATCCACTATGACGGGGCGGTGACGGACGAAACGCTGTTGCTGCTTTCCGCTTTGGGTCTGCCGAATCCGCTGACGGTGTGGCTGTGCCTGCCGTGCGAAGCGACCGACTGGGTGAAGGTGCCGAAAGCGGAGCGTTCTCTTTGTGAAAAGGTGAAAAAATTTGCCCGTCCGGGGCTTTGGATTTTATCGGACGAAACCCAGTTGAAAACCGCCGAAGAATACGGAGCGGATCTGGTCGAAACACCCGGTCAGCTCAAACCGCTTTTGCCGTTTGACGGTTTGGCGGATTGCCACACGCATTCGTTTTGTTCCCACGATTCGCAGTGCGACCCGGCGGATATGTCGGAAAGCGAGCGCAAAAACGGCGTGAGCTGCTTTGCCGTGACCGACCATTGCGACATTGAGTTTTGCCGGAGCATGGATGTGCGTGCGCCGATTCAAAAATCGTTTGAAATCGCTAAAGCATTGCAGAAAAAAACACCCGGCCGGGTGATGACGGGTGTGGAGATCGGCGAAGCGATTCGTTTCCCCGATGAAGCCGATGCCGTGATTCAGGCAAACAGGTTTGATGTGGTGCTCGGTTCGGTTCATGCGGTGGATTACCCCGGTTATACGCAGCCCTATTCGCAAATTGATTTTTCCGTTTTCACCGAAGAGCAGCTTGCGGAATACTTATCCGCTTATTTTCGGGATATGAAAGAAATGGTGCTGACCACGGATTTTGACATTCTTACGCACCTGACCTGTCCGCTGCGCTACATCGTGGGGAAGTATCACCGAAAAGCGGATCTGACACCCTATGCGGAGAAAATCGATGAGATTTTGCGCCTGATCATCCGGCGAGGCATTGCGCTGGAATGTAACACCTCGGGCTTTGACGGCGAAATGCCGCTGCTCATGCCCGATGAATCTGTTTTGCGGCGGTATTATGCGCTGGGTGGTCGGCTGGTCACACTCGGGTCCGATGCACACCGTGCCGACCGGGCGGCGAACGGCTTTAACGAGGCGGTTCGGCTGCTTGAACGAATCGGTTTCACCTATGCCTGCCGGTTCCGGGAGCGTATCGCTTTGCCGTATAAGCTGAAAACCGAATAAAAACAGAAAATCCTGCTGATCATAATGAAACAGCAGGATTTTTACTTTATTGTAAAAATTCGGGTTTGTGAATCAGCCGCACGACCCATACCGCTGCAAAGCCGAGAATCAGCACCGCAAAGGTGAATCGGTTCCACCGTTCTTTTTTGAACAGCTTACCATCCGTTAAAAACAGCAGCACGATGAGCGGAAACGACCAAAACATCGGGTGATAGAAAAAGGCGGATGCAAAGTCGAGCCGAACGGCATGAAGTACCGCACGGGTGAACCCGCAGCACGGACAGACAATATGGAAAAAGTGATTCCAGATGCAGTGGATGCCGGTTCGGTTTGCGACCCAATACCCGAGCCCGTAAAGGGGAATGAGGATCCATTTAGGCTGAAGAAAAAACCGGGTAAGTTTTTCTTTCAATTCAGAACAGCTTGTCGGGGTCAATGACATACTTGTCGGTAAGAATACGGACAAAGTCGATCAAAGCGAGGATGGCGCCGATGCCGAAGCAGCAGGTCGCAACGATTTTGACGATGCCCTTTTTGGTTTCACCCAAAACAAAGTTGTGCACGCCGATGGCACCGAGGAAGAAGCAGAGGATCGCCATGACAGCCTTGCTCTGACCGCCGAGGTCACCGTCCAGACCGCCGGCTGCTTTTTTAACGGCAACACCGCAGTTCATGCAGAAATCGGCGCCCGGGTTCAGGGGCTGACCGCAGTTGGCGCAGTAGGCTGTGCCGGTGCCGACTTTGCTGCCGCACTTGACACAGACAGCCTGATTGTCGTTCATTTCGACACCGCAGTTTTTACAATACATATCCATTCTCCTTTTTTTGTTGATAGAATAACGACATAATGTTCATTATATCTTCCTTATCGTAGCATATTGTTTGACTGTTTTCAAGCATTTTCTACGCACTTTTCTATGAAAAATTCGCATTTTCTGTTTTTTCTTTCCTTTTTCGGGGGTCTGTGCTATACTGAAGCCGTACTATTTTATGACGGGAGGAAAAAGAAAATGAAGTCCTGCCAAAAAGCTGTGACCTTCAGCTACGATGACGGTGTTACACAGGATATTCGTCTGATCGAAATACTTGACCGCTACGGTCTGAAAGCTACCTTCAACCTCAATTCCGAGCTTCTCGGAAAAAGCGGCGAGCTGGTTCGGGAGGACAGCCGGGTTGACCACAACAAAGTGAAGCCGGAGGATGTCCGGTCTGTTTATGGCGGGCACGAGGTTGCCGTGCATACACTTACGCACCCGACGCTGCCGGGCGTGGCGCAGGATGAAGAAATCATCCGCCAGGTGGAGCAGGACCGTTTGAACCTGTCGGAGCTTGTCGGGTATGAGGTCATCGGTATGGCTTACCCCGGCGGCGGAAAAAACTATGATGGCCGCTGCGCCGATTTGATTCGGGCGCATACCGGCGTGCAGTATGCCCGTACCACCGTGAGCACCTTTTCGTTTGCGCCGACTCAGGGGAATTTGTTTGAATTTCACCCGACCTGCCACCATTTGCGTGATGAACCGGATCTGAACACGCTCGGCGAAGCATTCCTGAACAGCAAAAGTGACGATTTTCAGCTGTTCTATGTCTGGGGTCACAGCTACGAATTTGATATCAGGGATGAATGGGGTCGGTTTGAAGAATTCTGTAAGCTGATTTCGGGGCGTGAGGATATCCTCTACCTTACTAACGCCGAAGCTTTCCGCTGCGCCGGTGTTCTGTAAAGCGTATCGGCAGCGGAAAAACAGGAGCCGCACTTTGTGCTCGCAGCGTGCGGCATCCCCGGTGCTGATCACCGAAAAATGCTGAAAGCCGATTTATTGGTAAAAAATGTAGGTTTGTCAATGATGTGTTACACATTTGGGAAAGCAAATAAAACTTGTTTAGGAGAGCGCCAGTTGAGAGGACGCATGGGGAAATTATTATATTGGCGTTGGCGAACAGCTAACTGTTTTTGGAAATCCTCAAAT
>JAZUJI010000038.1:0-19768 GCA_045642685.1 Acutalibacteraceae bacterium
TCACCGACAATAAAGACAAATTCACCCTGTTCGATTCTCATGCTGATATTATCAAGAGCTTTTGTGCCGTTGCTGTAGCTTTTGGAAACATTCTTAAACTCTATCATATACTCTTAGACCTCACAGAGGACACCTTCCGGAGAGCTGACAGACTCAGTACTTAATCGGGTTGGCGTCAAGATATTTTTTGACCATCAGCGCAACCTTAAACACAATCGCATCGTCAAATTCACGCAAATCAAGACCGGTCAGCTTGTTGATTTTCTCCAAACGATAAACCAGCGTATTGCGGTGAACGAACAGCTTGCGGGAAGTTTCCGACACATTCAGATTGTTTTCAAAGAATTTCTGAATCGTGAAAAGCGTTTCGTGGTCAAGCGTGTCAATCGAGCCGCGCTTAAACACCTCACGCAGGAACATTTCACAAAGAGTAGTCGGGAGCTGATATATCAGGCGGGCAATGCCCAGATTGTCATAGCTCACGATCTCTTTTTCGGTGTCGAACACTTTGCCGACTTCAAGAGCTACCTGTGCTTCTTTGAATGAACGGGCAAGCTCTTTTATGCCTTCTACCACCGTGCCGATACCGATCAGGCAGCGTGTGTAAGCCTCACTGCTCAGAGAATCGGCGATGGAACGAGCTAATTTTTCAAGGTCACGGGTGTCAATATTGGAACGAACTTCTTTTACGATCGCAATGTCGGTTTCGTTGATATTGATAACAAAATCCTTGGACTTGTCCGGAAAAAGATTCTGAACAATGTCAAACATCGCAACATCGTTATGCTCCGGGATGCGGATGAGCAAGACCACACGGGTGGAATCCGAAGTAAAATGAAGCTCTCGTGCTTTCAGATAAATATCGCCGGGAAGAATATTGTCCAGCACAACATTCTTGATGAAGTTCCCTCTGTCGTACTTCTCGTCATAGAACTGCTTGACATTGGACAAAGACAGCGCAATGACATCAGCATACTTTTTGGATAGATCATCATCACCGTCAACGAAAGCGGCATATTCCGGGTGAAGTACCGAGCCGAAGGGCGTATAGGTCTTGCCGTCTACGCAGAAGGATTCGTCACGGGACAAATATTCCTCTGCGGAAAAGGTGCAAACCTCGCCGATGCGGCCGAGCTCGCTGCAGGAAATAACGGTGCCGGTTTCGTCAATGACACCGACCGTTCTGCCGATCGCATCACGCATTTGATGAATGATTCCTTGAAAAAGTCTGTTTGACATCCGGATAACCTCCAAAATGGTGTTTTAGACAAAGTGACGATAAAAACCATATACATTTTACACAAAACGCTTCCTTTTTTCAAGGGTTTTAGCAATTCTTTTTACTTTTTTTTGAACATTTGCCCTTTTTTTCACAGATGCTTTGTGCTATCCTACAAAAAAACCACTGCAGTACCTCTGTCTTGCACAATGTCAAATTGCACAACAGAAATTCTTCATATGACCGGTAAGGTCTGTATCCTGCCCATTTTTCGAGTGATTTCGTCATAATAATGCCAAATTGGAATAAATTTGTCGAAAACCAATATTCTGTGAACGCTTTTTTTGTAACCGGACAACACTTTTGGTTGACAACCTGTCCGATTTTTGCTATTATGATGGCACAAATAAAGTATGGAGGATAGAAAATGAAAATTACAAGAAAAGCATTATCCCTTATTTTGTCACTGATCATGACATTCGGCGTGCTGACCGTTTGCTTCATCGGTGCCGATGCTGCCGAGCTCAACAGCAGCAAGCACTACATTCTGCCGGCAGGCTCAACCGCCACTCAGTCCGCTCAATTTGCTTTGGGCGAAACCGTTTACGGCTCTTTGGGCGGAAGCTCCTCTCGCTTCTATATGTTCTTTAATGACACCGTTCGTGATATCACATTCGGTGTTGTAACAGACAGAGCCATCACCTTCACCATCACAAGTGCCAAAACCACCGACAGCGTCAATGCCGTTGCCGCCACCAAATCGGTAACCATCGCCAACGCACCGGTCGGCACCTATTTTATTCAAATCGACGGCAGCGGCGAAAGCGGCACAACCACCGAATACTACTTCGCTTCCTCCTGCAGCGGTCTGGCTGCTTTGGCTGTCAACATCAATAAAAAAACCGCAGAACTGGTTTCAGGCGATACGCTGGCTCTTCAGCTGAACGACTGCACCGTCAACAACCTCAACTTCTTCTGGGAATCCATTGACAATCCGCTGACCACCATTGACGAAAGCAAAGTTGTCAGCGTAAACGATGATGGTCTTGTTACGGTTGCTCTGCCGAGCAAAGACCTTTCTTTCACTAAAGTCGATGTCACCGTCCGTGCCGTTGCTTATTACAGCAAAGACGGTACCCCCGACAATGTAGTCACTAAAACCTGCACCGTTACCGCCGTTCCCGCCAACATTGAGCTGAAACCCTATGTAACCACTCTGAACTACGGTGTTAATGTTGTGCGTTCGTTCAGTGCCACCACCAATGTCAAAAACGCTACTTTGGTCTGGAAAAGCTCCGACCCCAGTGTTGCTCTGGTTGACAACAAAGGAACCATCACCACTGTCGGCAACGGTCAGGCTCTGATTGAGATCCGCATCAAGTACAACGGCGTTGAAACCGGTGTTTCAAGAAAAATCGTTCTGAATGTCAACTCAAATATCGAAAGTGCAAAATCCGTTGCTTTTGCGGATGATACCGTTTCACTCCGTGCCGGAGAACATAAAGACGCCACCTGCACGGTGACCATGTGCAATGGCGCAGCCCGTGCGGCAGACGCTTCCAATGCTGTTTTCAAATCGGCTGATGAAAAAATCGCAACCGTCAGCAAGACCGGCCGCATCACCGGCGTTGCCAAGGGTGAAACGATCATCACTGTCACCACGGTTGACGGTGACCTGATCGACACCTGTGTGGTAAAGGTTTCCGATCCGCTTCCCAACTGGCTGACCCTTATCGTCGCTCCTATCCAGGCTGTTGTTCAGCTCATTCAGGTCATCATCGGCCTGATCAAAGGCAACAAATAATAATTATTGAGCTTTACGCCGGGTGTGATCCGTTCGCACCCGGTTATTTTTGTGTCATCTGCGCAAAGGTGCTCGGTACAATGCCGACAATGACGGTTTCGGCAAGCAAAACCGAAGAGGAATAAGTCGTAGATGCGTCACCGCCCGGAAATACGGTCAACACCGTCAGTGTCGTATTCATAATGATCTGATGCCGGGTTTGATTGGCTCCGGCGGACTCAAAACGATTCTCAAAAACGGTTTGTGCGCTCCCGGTCACATTGATCAGCACCGGCAATTTTGCACCTCTGCCGTTGAGCAATGCCAGACCCGTCAGCGAACCGATCGGAATTCCCAGCGGTTTTTCCGCAAGGTCGGCAAGTGCCTGCGTCACCGATCGATTCACCAGCAATTTCAACCGGTTGACTGAAAAAGCATCGGTTTGCACCGAAACGATATGCCCGCTTTCATCCCGCTGCAAATTCACCAAATCGCTGTATTCTGTTTTGCAGGCTGCAAGAGCGCCGGAAATCCCCTGCCCCATTGCATCCGCCGCCAGCGACTGCGCCTGAACAGATGTTAACCGGCGCACGATCGGGCGTACCCGTGCATCCGCTAATAAAAATAATGTAAGAGCGGACAATATCAAGCAAAGCAGAACAAAGCCATACCGCTTCATTCGCCGGTTCCGAACACGCCTCATTGCACAGCCCCCTGTCACCATTTTATGCTGTTGATACAATTATTGTAATAAAATTGTAAGCGGTTTCTCTTGACTATTCCTCTATTTGTATGTAAAATGATAGTAACAAAGCAGAACGGAGCAAATGAAATGAGCAAAGAATACGACCCCGATATTGTCAGCGTTGTTGATGAAAACGGAAAAGAGCATATTTTTGAAGAGCTGGATCGCATTGAAACCGACAGCGGCCGTTATGTGGCTCTGCTGCCCACTTACGATGATGCCGCCGAGCAGCTTCAGGATGACGGCGATATCATCATCCTGAAGGTCACTGAAGAAAACGGCGAAACATACTTATCTCAGATCGAGGACGATGCGGAATTTGATGAGATCGGGCAGCTGTTCGAGGATCGGCTGATGGATTTATTTGAAGACGACGAAGAAGACGAAGACGGGGAAGAAGAGGAATAATTCTCTTTTTTCAGTTCATAATTCAATAGACACCCTGCCTTGTGCGAGAAAAGTTCGGCAATACTAACCCAACGTAATTATTACAAGGGATGCTGACTCCGGCAGCGGATTGCATACCTCCCGCTTTTGCGGACGAAGGGAGCGTGAACCTGCAGGGCGGCAACCCACCTGCTTTTGAATGCAGGTTAATATTCGCCATCTACGGCTTGGTGGGGTGTCTTACTTTTAAGGTGATAATTTGAAAAAGATAGTTGACTCTGAAGTTTACGGATTACTGCCTGTTGAAGGCGGTTTTTTATACATAAAGCCAAATCGCCTTCCGGACGGTAAGGTCAAAGGTGAATTCTACGGTTATGAAGCACAAAGCGGCAATACCGTTCCGATTACAAAATGGGTTTATTTTGAATCCAAATTCGGTCACGCCTACAAGGAAATCACCTCTCAAATCAAAGATTATGTTTCCTGTGAATGTGGTATTCTTGCCGGCGGCGAAGCTGTACTGCTCTACCCGGACGGTGACCTCGGTGTGTTCAATTCCAGGGGACTTGCCACTTTTACGGGTACTTTGGAATACCATGACCAAATCGTTAACGGTGTTGCGCCGGACGGACGGAATTTCTGGGGCGTTGTACCCGCAATGAATTCCATCATCTGCTACTCCGTTGATGACCGGCGTGTTCAAATGCGCATCGGCAGTCAATCCTCCACCGCATTTGAAAAACCCGTTTCCATCGTCCATTACGGCAGCAGTTTATTTATCTGCAATGAAAAATCCCGCAAGGTGCGCACGGTTTCTTTGCTGGATTATTCGGTGGCGGATTATTTGAAATTTGATGAGCCGGTCAGGCGTTTTTTCGTCGCAGACGGAAAGGAATTTGTTCTGTTGGAATCGGGCTTATATCAACTGTAATCACAACAAAAAAGCAGGGATGTAACGGACAACAAAGCCGATACATCCCTGCTTCTTATATTGTGATTTTTATGCGGCCGCTGCACCGCTGATGAGGGAAGTGATCAAATTGATCATTTCCGTAAAAAAGGTAGAAATCATTTCAAGGAATGAAAGTACGGTCTTAAAAAAGCTGACAAGCGGAGAATCGGCAGGGTCGGAGCCTGTTGTGCCTGGATCGACCGGGTCGGAACCGGTGCCGCCCTCTCCCTGGTTCGTTTCCACCTCCGGCGTAACGGTCGTGTTTGAAACAGGTCTGCCGGTGCTGGCAGTGTAAAGTGCAAATACATCCTTCGGCTCATTGACTGTCAGACGGCGGAAAACCGATACTTGAATATCCGACGAATTACGGCTGAAATAACGCATATAGCGTCCGCTCAGCAAGGCTGAATCCATACCGTATTTGGCAGCGGAGGCAGCCGTTATCGGAATGGAGCTTGCACTCGGAGCGGCTGACACGATGCTTGCGCTGCGGGCGTACATCGCACGAATCAGTTCTTCCTCCGTGCGGCCGCTTACACCGCCCAAACCGTCAATTGCATCAAACAACACACTGCTGTTCACACCGTGCTGAACCGCACGGGACCAGATAACATTCTTCAATGCCATCGAATAGTTTTCAATATTAAAATCACTGTAACGGGCACTGAGCTTGGAAACCATCACATCATAAAACTGCGCCTTGACATATTTATGCTGAAGAACCAGAAAGCCCTGGGAATCCTCCGAGGCAATGTTTGTCCACTCCGTATTGAAATGGGTAGAATAGCTCTGTTCGTCCAAACGGTAAGCCGCCACCAGACGGGTTCCGGTTACGATCCCTTCGCCGGAATAAATGCACCAATTCGCAAAGGTCAGCGGAACACCTGCCTTGCTTGAAAACTGATAAGCGCCGTAGGAAACGCCGCCGCTGTCGCTGCCGCCGGAAATCGTTGCCGGGTTTCCGTTGGATTCATACTTGGCAGAAATACTGCCCAAGGTGAAATCGTATGTAGCATTTTCCATCAGCTCTGCATAATCTCTGCATAATCCGTCCAGGCGGTACACCGGTTTCGCAGAAGCGGTCATACCGAACAGTGAAAACACGACCGACACAACAAGGATTGCAGCCAATACTTTTTTCATGTTTATCCTCCCTTATTTTGCTGGCACGGCATTTTATTGCATAACGACTGAAAATTGCAAAAAAATGCCGCAAAATTTTTCGGTTTTTTTCTTTTCATTTACTTTTGTATGTGTTATAATGCTGTTTGGAGCAGTCGTTGTTGTCATAATACTACATTTCTTATTTATTTGCAACGGCTTGGTAATATTTTCAGCACGAAATTTCCAGTAAATTCCGTGTTCGTTCCATCCGCAACCGAGAAATAATAACAAAGGAAGGTAATGAAAAATGGATTTTCTCATGAAACTGGCAAGTATCTTTGCCGCACTCTTTTCAATTTTTGCCTCCATCTTCGGTCTGAACCGTACCGGCTATGCACCGATCGATGCCGACAATCTGAAAATGAGTGCTGTGTTGATTTCCGACACACATATCAGCACCAAAACAACGGCTCAACAGACCAACCTTGAACGCGGCTTGAAGGATGTTGCCTCAAGCAAGGTCGCTGCCAATGTTCTGATGCTCAACGGTGACCTGACCGAAAACGGTCTGCCTGAGCAGTATGACACCCTTTTCTCCATCATCAACAAAAAAGCTCCTGCCAAAAAAACGATTGCGGTTTTGGGCAACCATGACTGCTGGTCGCAAAATTATTTCAACAATTTCAAAACCAAGTACAATTTAGCCACACTTTCCAATATCACCAACCCCTATTACAAAAACACCGTCAACGGTTACACCATTTTTGCATTGGGTTCGGAAAAAGGGTATCAGGACAGTGCGGATTATCAAAACGCCGCTTATTTATCCGACGAGCAGCTGAACTGGCTTGACACGCAGCTTGCCCTCACCTTCCTCACCTCGGATAAGCCTGTTTTCGTTATGTGCCATCAGCCGATCAACGGCATAAACCGTCAGGCGGAAGCGTGGTCTTTGGGCGGTTTGGGCAACCAGTCTCAGGCGTTGCTCAATATTCTGAAAAAATATGCCGATCAAAACCACACGATCATCCTTTCCTCCGGTCACCTGCATAACTCCATTGATTATTCCGGTGTTACCAATCAGGGGAATCTCTACTTTGTGGATGTTCCCTCCTTCGGTGTTGTGCCCTCACGCGGCACCAACCGCACCGTCGGCATCGGCTATGTCGTGGAATGTTACGCCGGTAAGGTCGTTTTGCGTGGAAGAGATTTCATCAGCGCCGAATTCCTGGAGGATTATGTTTACACCATCAATACAACGGAAAAAGTAACGCCGGTTGAACCGACTACCGACAAGCCCGAAACTCCCACGCAGCCGGTGGTTCCCACGCAGCCTGAACCCACTACAGACCCGTGCATTTACGATTGATTTTTCCGTTCGTTCTCTCAGTTTGAGAAAAGGAGAAACATGAAAGATTTTTTTCAAATTGAAGGTATGAGTTGTGCTGCCTGTTCCGCCTCCGTGGAACGGGCAGTTTCCCGCTTAGAGGGAGTTTCCTCCGTTTCGGTAAACCTGTTGGGCAAAACAATGGTTTGCGAATATGACGAAACTCTCCTTTCCGCCGAGGCGATCCTCACCGCTGTGGAAAAAGCAGGTTTTTCGGCTCAGCTTCGTGCGCCGCAGCGAGCCAAAGCTGCCGGCAAAACAACGCAAAGCGCAGCGAAAGCCGACCGCTTCCCGAAGATGAAAACCCGGCTGATCGTGTCGGGCATTTTTCTTGCGCTGCTGTTGTATTTATCCATGGGGCATATGCTCGGTGCTCCGCTCCCCGCTTTTTTGTGCGGCGTGGAAAACGGCGTTTCATTCGCTTTTCTGCAGTTTCTGCTGACACTTCCGATCCTGTTTGTCAACCGTAAATTCTATGATTCCGGCTTCCGTGCGCTGCTTCGCCTTTCACCGAACATGGATTCGCTCGTGGCTCTCGGTTCAAGTGCCGCCGTGCTTTACGGTGTTGCTGCCGTTTTCGGCATCGGCTACGGGCTCGGGCACCAAAACCCGGTTTTGGCAGAACACTTTGTATCCAACCTCTATTTTGAATCGGCAGCGATGATTCTGAGCTTAGTAACAGTCGGCAAATTTCTGGAAGAGCACTCAAAAAGCAAAACCGATTCTGCCATTCGGAAGCTGATGGATTTATCACCGAAAACAGCCTGCGTCTTACGCAGCGGAGAAGAGAGCATCGTGCCGGTCGAGGAGCTTCAGCCCGGTGATATTCTTATTATTCGCCCGGGCGAAAAAATCCCTGTGGACGGCATCGTCACACAGGGAGAATCACAGGTGGATCAATCAGCATTGACCGGGGAAAGTATGCCGGTCAGCAAAGGCATTGACGACACTGTTCTGTCGGCGTCGGTCAATCTGGACGGCTCTTTTCAAATGCAGGCAACAAAGGTCGGCGAAAGCACAACACTGGCGCAGATCATCCGTTTAGTCGAACAGGCAAGTGCTACCAAAGCACCTGTATCACGCCTTGCCGACCGGATCGCCGGTGTTTTTGTGCCGATCGTTATGGGTGCTGCGCTTTTCACATTGATCGGTTGGCTTCTTGCCGGGCAGGGAATCGGCTTTGCTCTTTCAAACGCCATTTGCGTGCTTGTCATCTCCTGCCCGTGCGCCCTCGGCCTTGCCACCCCCGTTGCCATCACGGTGGCAAGCGGTAAAAGTGCCTCAAACGGCATACTGGTCAAATCAGCACAGGCATTGGAAAACATGAGCAAGGTTCACACGGTCGTGTTCGACAAAACCGGCACGCTGACCACGAGAAAGCCGACCGTAACAGATCGTATCCCGTTCGGAACCGATGAAAATGAGCTGCTCAAAATCGCTGCTGCAGTAGAAGGAAGAAGCGAGCATCCGCTTGCCGAAGCCATTCGTGAACAAAAAACCGAAGGCAAATATATTGCCATCGGCTTCAAAGCGATCCCCGGTAAAGGGGTCACGGCACATATCAAGGGTAAAGCAGTCTTTGGCGGAAACGCAGCACTGATGAACGATGCGGGAATTGATATTTCCCCGCTGGCGGAACAAGCCGACCTTTTAACACAGCAGGGAAAAACGCCGCTGTATTTTTCGTTTGACGGCAAGCTGATCGGTCTGCTCGCCGTTGCCGACCCTGTTCGTAAAACAAGCCGGGAAGCGGTAAATGCACTTACTTCCCTCGGTGTCAAAACGATCTTACTCTCAGGTGATAACGCCAAAACAGCCGACTATGTGGCAAAGGAGCTTGGGATCCGTGAGGTGATCGCCGACTGCCTGCCGAATGAAAAAGCAGAAAAGATCCGGGCACTTCGCCGTAAAAACAACCTAGTCGCTATGGTCGGTGACGGCATCAATGATTCCCCTGCTCTGGCACAGGCCGATATCGGCATCGCCATGAGCGGCGGCACGGATATAGCAATGGAATCCGCTGACCTGGTGCTGATGAAAAACGACCCAATGGATGTGGTTCACGCCATTCGTTTTTCAAAACTGACGCTGCGCAACATTAAACAAAACCTGTTCTGGGCGTTTTTTTATAATGTTATCGGCATCCCTGTTGCAGCCGGGCTGCTCTATCCGCTGTGGGGCATTACCCTTTCCCCCATGATCGGAGCGGCGGCGATGAGCTTAAGCTCACTGTTTGTGGTAACAAATGCCTTGCGATTAAACCGATACAACTGACTGCTGTTCCGCTGCCTGATTCATCTCCCGGCATACTTTTTTGTAAAACACAAACGACAGCACGGTTCCGATGATCCAGCCGATCGGCCAGGCACACCAGATCCCCACCGAACCCAGAGCGGTTTCGGCAAGTATTGATGCCAAAACGACACGCAAAACCAAATCGGTAAAGGTGGCGATCATAAACAGCTTCATTTTTCCTGCGCCGCGCAGCACGCCGTCCGCCACAAGCTTGACGGACAGAACAAAGTAAAACGGTGACAGAATACGCAAGAACTGCATCCCGGAGGACACCGCTTGCGCAGAAGGGCTATTCAGGAAAAAGCGGAGCAACGGACGGGAAAACCCGAGGAACAGAGCGCAAAACACCAGAGAAATAGCCCACACAAGGCCGACACCGGCTCGCATACCCGATGAAATACGCCCCGTCTTTTTGGCTCCGATGTTCTGTGCCGTAAAGTTCGACATACCGTTTCCGATCGTAGTGAACGAGGTGATCACCAAATTATTCAGCTTAACACTTGCCGAATAGCCCGCCATGACCCCGGAACCGAACCCATTGATGATTCCCTGGATAATGATATTCCCAATGGAAATAAAGCTCTGCTGCAAGGTGCTCGGAACGGCGATTGCCAAAATCTGCTTTAAGATTGTCACATCAAAAAGATTACTCGGCTGTGCGGTCGGAATTGCTTTTAAGCGCAGTAAAACGGCAATAACCGCTAAAATGCAGCTCACACCCTGACATAAAAAGGTTGCCCACGCAACACCGGAAACACCCATGTGAAAAGCTTTTACAAAAAGGATATCCACCGCCACATTGCTCACCGAGGATACGGCAAGAAAACGAAACGGCGTAACGGAATCGCCGAGTGCCGAAAAAATGCCGGTCGAAATATTATAAAAAAAGACAAAAGGCAGCCCGAGTGTATAGATATCCAGATAACACTCGGAATCGGCCAAAACATTTTCAGGGGTATGAATCAGCGTCAGCAAAGCATCGGAACAAAACATACCGATAAGCATGAGCAGCAGACAAACCCCTGCGCCGAGAAGCAGAGAGGTTTTAACGGTTGTTTTCATTTTTCCATATTCCCCGGCACCGAAAAAACGGGAGGTAACCACCGAACAGCCTATATTGCAGCCAAAGGCAAACGCAAGATAAACCAGAGTGATCTCATAGCTGTTACCGACTGCTGCCAAAGCGTTTTCTCCGACATAGTTCCCTGCCACCCAGGAATCGGCAATATTATACAACTGTTGAAATATAATGCTGCCGAACAGAGGCAGGCAGAAGCGGCGCAAAACCTTTCCGGGATTGCCGACAGTCAAATCTTTATTCAAAGCTCAATCACATTCTCCTTACATAGAGTCCGTGCTTCAGGCAATATTGCATCTTTCACGGTGCTTCCATAATAATACTACAACTTTTTCGATTCGTAAAGCCAATATTTTATCAAGATAAAAGAGGGTAAAAATGAACCGGTCATTTCTTCAGAAAAAAACAATCGTATTCCTCGGTGCAACGGTTTGCTGCGCCCTTTGGGGCAGTGCGTTCCCCTGCGTCAAAATCGGGATGCAGCTGTTCGGTATTTCTTCGGCAGATACCGCCGATCAAATTCTCTTCGGCGGTATCCGTTTCACACTTGCCGGACTTTTCATTCTTCTCATCGGCAGTCTGTCAGAGCGCAAACCGCTCCTTCCCAATAAAAAGCAGCTGAAAAAAATAGCAAAGCTCAGCGTTTTTCAGACCGTCGGGCAATATGCGTTCTACTATGTCGGCATTGCCCGAACCACCGGAGTCAACACATCCATCGTCGATTCCCTTGCCTACTTTTTTGCCATCCTGGCGGCGTGCCTGGTGTTTCGCACCGAAAAGCTCACGATCCGCAAAATATCCGGCTGTCTGCTCGGTTTCCTCGGCGTTATTCTGGTCAATTTGACCGATGGACGGTTTCAATTCAAAATGACATTCCTCGGCGAAGGCATGATTCTGCTCTCGGCGCTTTGCTATTCGGTTTCCTCCGTCCTGTCCAAAATCTATTCCGAAAACGACCACCCGGTTTTGCTGTGCGGTTACCAGTTTGCCGTCGGCGGCATCGTATTAAGCCTCGGCGGTTTTGCCTTCGGCGGCCGGATCCACTTCACAAGTGCAAAAGCGGTTTTGATTCTGCTCTATCTCGCCCTGATTTCCACGGTTGCCTACACACTGTGGACCGTTTTGCTCAAATACAACGATGTGTCCGGTGTGGCGGTTTACGGCTTTCTCAACCCTGTTTTCGGTGTTCTGCTGTCCGTTCTTTTTCTTCATGAAACGCAGGCGGTCCGCATCAACTACTTTTTTGCCCTGCTCATTGTCTGCATCGGCATCGCCCTGGTCAATTTCAGCAAAGCAAAACGATCTCTTGACGAACGAAACCAACACAAGTATACTGAAAGAAACTGTAAATAACGGAGGAAAACAGTATGAGTAAAATTCTCGGCGAACCGCTTAACAATATTCCGTGGCAGGACAGAGCGGCCGATTCAAAAAGCACCCTGCCGATTTGGCGATACAGCGAAAACCCGATTATCAAGCGCAACCCGATTCCCGGTGTTTCGCGCGTGTTCAACAGCGCCGTTGCGCCTTTTGGGGATGGCTTTGTCGGTGTGTTCCGCGGCAGCGAATACGACGGCGTTTCTTACATCTATATGGGTTGGAGCAAGGACGCCATTCATTGGGAATTCACCGATGAACGAATTCCTTTCACCGATGAAAACGGCAAGCCGTTCATGCCCGGTTACGCATACGACCCCCGTTTGGTCAAGGTGGAAGACACCTACTATATCATTTGGTGCACCGATTTATACGGAGCTTCTATCGGCATGGCGAAAACAAAGGATTTCAAGACCTTCACCCGCGTAGAAAACCCGTTTTTACCATACAACCGCAATGCCGTTTTGTTCCCACGAAAAATTGACGGAAAGTTTGTCATGCTCTCCCGTCCGAGCGATACGGGACACACACCGTTCGGCGACATCTTTTTGAGTGAAAGCCCGGATTTGATCTATTGGGGCAAGCACCGCCATGTGATGAGCAAAAAAAGCTGCCATTGGTGGGAAAGCCTGAAAATCGGCGGTGGTCCTGCCCCGATTGAAACGGATGAAGGCTGGCTGATGCTTTATCACGGCGTCGAACGCACCTGCAACGGCTATGTTTACAGCATCGGCGGTGCCATTCTCGATCGAGATGAACCAAGCAAGGTGCTTTATCGCAGCAAGGCTTATCTGTTCACACCCGAAGAAGACTATGAAACCAACGGTTTTGTCGGCAATGTAACCTTCCCCTGCGCAACCCTTTGCGACAGCGAAACGGGTCGCATCGCCATTTACTACGGTGCCGCCGACACCTATGTGGGACTTGCCTTTACAACGGTTGATGAAACAATTCAATTCATCAAAGAGCATAGCGAAACCGACGAAGAAGACAAAGAAATCGGTATTCGATAACATGAAAGCGCGCTGACAGAAAAAAACAGCGCACTTTTTTATTGCAATTCAATTAGAATCGGCCACTCAATTGAGAAACGGATGATTCAGCAAGCCGTCACACATTTTCAAAAGTAAATCTTCGTAATTATCGTTCATGTCAAGCACCGATTTCCGTTGATATTATAAATATTATATCATATTGAAAAAAGTTGGAAATAGTGGTTGACAAGCAGATTTCATTGTGATACAATCATTGCATTATCACATTAGCATACTAAAGTAATGAAGTGAAGGTGAGTGAATATCATGGCGAACTGGCACAACCACAGCACGGATAAGCTGTGTGAAGCATTGCTGAGCCTGAAAGATAAAGAAGAATGTTATGCTTTTTTAGAGGATATCTGCACCATTAAAGAAACACTGGATATTTCACAGCGTCTGGCGGTCGCCGTTTTGCTTGATAAAGGAGAAAGCTATGCCTCCATCAGCAAAGAAACCGGTGCAAGCACCGCCACGATCAGCCGAATCAGCAAATGCTACGAATACGGTACCGGCGGATACAAAACGATTATCGAACGATTGAAGGCAGGCGAAAACCAATGAATGAGCAACTGTTAAGATACGAAGAAAAGGTTCTTTTCAATTTGCGTGAATTGTATCGCAAACATGGCTATCAGCCCTATCAGATGAGCAAATTCGAAGAGTATGAGCTTTACATTCGCAACAAGGAATTTATGGTCAGTGACCGTGTCATAGCCTTTAATGACACCAACGGCAAAATGATGGCACTCAAGCCCGATGTAACGCTTTCCATTATCAAAAGCGGCGAGGATATCAGCGGGATCAAGCAAAAGGTATACTACAACGAAAATGTCTACCGTGTTTCACAAAGCACGCACCGCTTCAAAGAGATCATGCAGGCAGGTCTGGAATGTATCGGCGACACGGATTTATATGACATTTATGAAGTCATTTTGCTTGCGGCGCAGAGTCTTGCATCGATTCAGGATAATTTTGTGTTGACAATATCACATTTGGGTATTCTCAACACGGTCGTGGATTCTCTTTGTGAGGACGGACGCTTCAAAAAGCAGACATTCAACTATATTTCCGAAAAAAACGAACACGATTTGAAAACGCTGTGTGAACAATACGGCGTAGATGAAGAAGGCTACCTCACGCTCTGCCGGTTGATCCACGCTTACGGTGAACGCAGCAGCGTGCTGGAATCACTCAGGGGAATCCCCGCCGTCGGCGATATCCGGGAACTTGAACAGCTCTCCGCATTGCTGGATGCCTCCCCTTACCGGGACAAGATTCAGTTTGATTTATCACTGGCAGGTGACAGCAACTACTACAACGGTTTTATTTTCAAGGGTTTTCTATACGGCATTGCCAGCGATATTCTTTCGGGCGGTCAATACGACAAAATGATGGAAAAAATGCACCGCCGCTCCCGTGCCGTCGGCTTTGCGCTGTATCTGGATATGCTTGAACAGCTCGCACCGGCAAAGCAGGACTATGATGTAGACTATCTGGTGCTGTATGATGCGGCTGTGCCCTGCACCGCCGTTGTCGAAAAAACAGCAGATCTGATTGCCGGCGGCTTCACCTGCTCTGCACAAAAAGGCAAACCCGAAAAGCTGCGGTACAGAGAGATCATTGATTTAAGAAAGGAGAGGTAATGTGCTGAACATTGCACTGCCCAAAGGCAGACTCGGTGAAAAAGTTTACGAGATGTTTGAAAAATCGGGTTTCGACTGCCCTTCTATCAAAGAAAAAAACCGTAAGCTGATTTTTGAAAACCCCGAAAAACAAATTCGTTATTTTTGGGTCAAGCCAAGCGATGTTTCGATTTATGTTGAACGGGGTGCGGCAGATATCGGTGTAGCCGGTAAAGACATTTTGCTCGAATATCGCCCGGATGTATACGAGTTGCTTGACCTGAATATCGGTAAGTGCCGCATGGCAGTTGCCGCTCCGAAGCAGCTCAACCCGGATGATATTAAAACCCTGCGGGTCGCTACGAAATTTGTCAACATCGCCTCCGATTATTACACCGGACTCGGTCGGGATATTGATATCATCAAGCTCAACGGCTCGATTGAGATCGCTCCGATTCTGGGCTTGTCCGATGTTATCGTGGACATTGTCGAAACAGGAACCACACTGAAGGAAAACGACTTAGAGGTCAAATCCACGATTCTGCCTATCAGTGCGCGGTTGATCGCCAACAAAGCAGCGTTCCGCTTTATGAACAAACAAATTGAAGAAATCACAGAAAAAATGAAGGGTCAGGTGTTATGGAATGATTAAGATATATAAATACGGTGAAGTGAGTGCCGATGAAATTTTTGCCCGTGAAAACCTCTCTGCCAATGTGGAAGACATCGTTGCCGACATTCTTTCCGAAGTTAAAACAAACGGTGACCGGGCACTGCTGGATTATACCGAAAAATTCGACCGTGTCCGCCTTTCATCTTTGGAAGTGAGCGAAAAAGAGATCGACGAAGCCTTTACCGAGGTTGACGGAAAATTTATTGAAATCCTCAAAGAAGCAGCCGCCAACATTCGCACCTTCCACGAAAAACAGCGCCGCAACAGCTTTATTCTAAACGAAGCCAACGGCATTGTCATCGGTCAAAAAGTGATTCCGATCGAAAAAGTCGGCCTTTATGTACCGGGAGGCACAGCAGCTTACCCGTCTACCGTACTTATGGACAGTATCCCGGCAAAAATTGCCGGCTGTTCGGAAATCGTCATGGTGACGCCGCCCGGAAAAGACGGAAAGGTCGCACCGGAAATCCTGGCAGCCGCCAAAATTGCCGGTATTGACCGCATTTTCAAGGTCGGCGGCGCACAGGCACTCGCTGCCCTGGCTTACGGCACACAGAGCGTTCCGAAAGTGGACAAGATCGTCGGCCCCGGCAACGCCTTTGTGGCAGAAGCCAAAAAGCAGGTGTTTGGTCTGGTTTCCATTGATATGATCGCCGGACCGAGTGAAATTCTGGTCGTGGCAGACAGTACCTGCAGCCCTGTTTTTGTGGCGGCGGATTTGCTCTCACAGGCAGAACACGATAAGAACGCAAGCGCCGTTCTGGTTACCGACAGCTATGATTTTGCCCTGGCGGTACAGGCTGAGCTGGAACGCCAGCTGCCGCTTCTGCCCCGTGAAAGCATTGCAAGACCGAGCATTGACAACAACGGAAAAATCATCGTAGCACAGGATAATCTGATGCTTGCCATTGACATCGCCAATGAAATCGCACCCGAACACCTTGAAATCTGTGTAGACAATCCTTTTGATTATCTTGACCGCATCAAGCATGCCGGTTCCATTTTTATGGGCAAGAATTGCCCCGAGGCATTGGGCGACTATTTTGCCGGTCCCAACCATACCCTGCCTACAGGCGGCACAGCCCGTTTCTCCTCGCCCCTTTCTGTCGATGACTTTGTTAAGAAATCCCAATACACCTACTACACCGCCGACGCTCTCAAAGCCGTAAGCGAAAAGGTTGCTTATTTTGCCAATAAGGAGGGTCTGGACGCACACGCAAAAAGCGCCACCGTCCGTTTTGAAGAAATATGAGCCGATTTTTTTCCGGGCGCTATGCGAAGCTTATACCCTACACACCGGGTGAACAGCCGCAAAACCGCCAATATATCAAACTGAACACAAACGAATCGCCTTTTCCGCCGTCACCGGGCGTTGCGGAAGCGGTAAAGCGGGAAAGCGGCCGCTTAGCCCTTTATTCCGACCCGGAAAGCGCAAAGCTGCGCAGCAAGATGGCAGAGATCTATCACCTTGACCCGAACCGGATCGTAATGACCAACGGTTCGGATGAAGTGCTGAATTTTGCGTTTATGGCCTTTGCCGATGAAAACGCACCGCTCGCCTTTGCCGACATCACCTACGGCTTTTACCCCGTTTTTGCGCAGCTCAACCGCATCCCCTACACCGAAATACCCCTGAAGGACGATTTCTCGCTCGACCCGGATGACTATATCAACATCCATAAAACCATCGTCATTGCCAACCCGAATGCACCGACGGGGCTTTATCTGCCGCTGAGCGAAATCGAACGCATTGTAAAAAGCAACCCCGAAAATGTTGTGATCGTGGATGAGGCATATGTGGACTTCGGCGGAAAAAGTGCCGTGACACTGATCGACAAATATGATAATCTTTTGGTGACAGGTACTTTTTCAAAATCCCGTTCCATGGCAGGTGCACGGCTCGGCTTCGGCTTCGGCAGCCCGGAGCTGATCGCAGACATAAACACACTGCGTTATTCCACCAACCCCTATAACATCAACCGTTTAACGGAAGCCGCCGGAATTGCCGCTTTGGAAGAAAATGATTATTACATGAACAACTGTAAAATCATCATGAAAAACCGGGAATGGACGACCGAACAGCTGCGTAAGCTCGGATTTCATGTATTGGATTCCCAAACCAATTTTGTGTTTGCCGAAAGTGACCGGACAGAGGGTGCCGAACTTTACCGGAAACTGAAAGAAAAAGGCATTCTCGTTCGCCACTTTAACGCAGAAAAGCTGAAAAATTTCAACCGCATCACCATTGGTACCATGGAGCAAATGCAAGTGCTCATTCAAACGATTGCGGAAATACAGGAGGCTGAAAAAGCATGAGAACAGCAGAACTGAAACGAACCACGGGTGAAACCGACATTCGTCTTTTCCTGGATCTGGACGGCGACGGCGAAAGCGATATTCAGACCGGCTGCGGATTTCTTGACCATATGCTGACGCTGTATGCACGCCACGGGCGTTTTGATTTGAAAATATCCTGCATCGGCGATGTTGAAGTGGATTATCACCACACCGCAGAAGATATCGGCATTACACTGGGCAAAGCCTTTGCCGAAGCTCTCGGTGACAAAAAAGGGATCGTGCGCTACGGGGATAAGCTGCTGCCGATGGACGAAGCTCTCATCCTCTGCGCCGTTGATATTTCCGGGCGTGACACTCTGGAATATGAGCTTACTGTCCCGACCCAAAAAGTGGGCGATTTCGACACCGAGCTGTGCGAAGAATTCTGGATCGCCTTCGTGCGGGAAAGCAAAATAACGCTTCACCTGCGCCAGCTTGCCGGGCGAAATTCACACCACATCATCGAGGGTGCCTTCAAAGCCGCTGCACGCAGCTTAAAAACCGCTGTTGCCATTGACCCGGAATATGCCGATGAGATTCCTTCCACAAAGGGGGTACTGTAATGATAGCCATTGTGGATTACGGCGTCGGGAATCTTTTTTCGCTGCAAAGCTCGTTTAAGAGCATAGGAGCGCAGATCGTTGTGACCGAGGATGCCGAAGTGATCCGAAAGGCAGATAAACTGGTTTTGCCCGGTGTCGGCGCCTTCGGGGATGCTGCGGAAAAATTAAAAAACAGCGGTCTGGGCAAAGTGATTTGCGAAGAGGTCGAAAAAGGCAAGGATTTATTGGGCATCTGCCTGGGTATGCAGCTGCTGTTTGAAAAAAGCTGTGAATACGGCGAACATAAGGGCTTAGGGCTGCTCAAGGGCAAGATCATTTCCATGGAAAACACCATTCCGGGCGATTTGAAAATTCCGCACATCGGCTGGAATGCGCTGCATTTCACCAAGCCGGCTCCCCTGCTGCGCAATATTAAAGAAAACAGCTGCGTTTATTTTGTTCATTCCTATTATGCGATCGACTGTGAAGACAGCCTCATCGCAACAACCGAATACGGCAAAGAGCTGACTGCCGCCGTGCAATACAAAAACATTTGCGGCTGTCAGTTTCACCCGGAAAAAAGCGGAAAGGTCGGGCTGAATATTCTGCGTGCCTTTTGCGAAGGAGACAAAACATGATCATTCTGCCTGCTATTGATTTATTTGAAAAAAAAGCGGTACGCCTGCTGAAGGGTGACTACAACAACATGACGGTGTACAGCGATAATCCGATTGAAATTGCCCGTGATTTTGTGCGATGCGGTGCGACACATATTCATATGGTGGACTTGGAGGGCGCCAAAGACGGCACCACACCGAATCTTTCCGTTGTGACCGACATTGCGCAAAACACTGCTTTGTTTTCCGAAATCGGCGGCGGGATCCGCAGCATGGAAACCGTTGAACGATATCTGGAAAACGGTGTTGACCGTGTGATCCTCGGCACGGCAGCGGTGAATGACAGAGCCTTTTTGGAACGGGCAGTCAGCCGCTATGGCGAGCGCATTGCCGTAGGTGCCGATGTCCGGGACGGTTATATTGCCATTAAGGGCTGGCTGGAAAAATCCGCCGTTTCACTGGAAGGATTTTTGCAGGATATGCAGTCACTCGGGGTACGCAACATCATCTGCACCGACATTTCCAAGGACGGAGCAATGAGAGGAACGAACTTAATGCTCTATCGGGAGCTGTCCGAAAAATTCGCCATGGATATCACCGCCTCCGGCGGAGT
>JAZUJI010000039.1:0-3716 GCA_045642685.1 Acutalibacteraceae bacterium
CCGTGGATTTTTTGAAATCAATAAACATATCGTTGATCTCATTGTTCAGCTCGTCCCATTCGGTGCCCGGGTTGATGTGAGGCAGGGAAAGGTCGGCATAGCTTTCGGAATACTCGTTTTCAAATCCGTCAAAACCTGCCAGAGAAACATCGGAAGAATTCAGACGGTTGAGCAGACGCAGGCACATGATGCCGGAATTGTCAAAGTGCATCCAGCCGCGCTTGATGGTGAGATTGAAGTTGACAATGATCTCATCTTCATCACCCTGCGTTTTTACATTTGAAGTGATGATTTTTTTTACTCTGCTCATTTTTTCGCCGTAGATTTCACGGGCGAAATCATACCGGATGCTGTTGCTGAAAAACAGATAGTCATAGTCGTACCCGTCGATTATGGCGTTCACGCCGATAACGACCGGGTTTTTCTCGGCGATGTAGTTCCGGATTTTCTCTTTTTGGCAGGAAACGGATTTACCGGGCAGGATCAACAGAATTTCACGCTCGCCGAATGTATTGCGCAGGGAATGGATCGCCTGCGAATCATCGACGATCTTACTGCTGTAATCAACATATTTCTGTTCGAGCAGATCGTAATCGTATTTTTTGCGGTCACTCTCGGAAAGAGAGCCGATGATGTTGCGCATATCCACAGCGTTGGTGCGATGATTCTGCTGCAAATAAGCGATATTATTGACATGAGCGCAATACATACCGGAGATAAAGTACGGTGTGGAGTAGCCCCATTCATAATTCTGAATGAATTCGCCCATATACATATCAATGGCATCCAGAATGACATTCATATCATAATTACCGCATTGCTTGCGGTTGAGGTAGTTGGCAACAAGCTCAGTGGTTGCATTGCCTGCGCCGCGCCCCATTCCGCAAAGGCTTGCATCCACAATGATTTTTCGGTCGGTTTTTAACAGCATTTCCACAAACTGCATGGAAAGGGCAAAGGAAAGCTGCTGATTGTTATGGGAGTGGAAGCCCAGCTTGATGTCTTTGTCCAGATGCCGGTCAAGAATGGTGACGATACGCTGCAAATCATCGCCGAACATCGCACCGAAAGTATCAACAACCGAGAGTGAAACCGGTTTGACACGGTTGATCTCCTCGGCAAGCTCGACCAGGCCTTCATCGCTGTAGCCCAATGTGTTGGCGGCCTGGAAAAAGACCTGATAACCTTTGCTTTTAATGGTTTCGCCCAAAGCAATTCCCTCACGGAACTTATCACACGGGAACACTACACGAATGGCATCAATGGATTTTCCGTCACAGGGCGGAAGATTATCCAGATTATAGCGATCCCAGTCGATCATGGCAACATAGGCTGTATTTTTCTTTTTAGAAAGGATATACGGTTCCACATCCTGCGGAAGATGAAAAAACGAAGTGCCGGGCTGGTGCGGAGCATCCTTCAGCCAGCCGCATTCCACGATTTCAATGTTGGCATCCTGCATTTTGCTGATAATGCCTTTGATAGCTGCTGTTCCGAATTTGGAGTTAACGATATAAGCGCCGTCTCGCAGTGTGCAGTCGAGAATTTGAATTCGATTTCCCATATTGTGTCACCACCAAATGCGGTATATCCGCATGGCTCCTTTCTTGATTTCGTTAGTATTTGACATCAGTTTTTCAAACTTTGAATCGGTGCCGGGATGCGGCCGCCCCGGTGAATGAACTTTTGCGGTGAAACGGTGCTTACCGGCATGACAGGTCCGCCGCCGAGCAGACCGCCGAAATCCAATTCGTCCCCGACGGTTTTGCCGATGGCGGGGATGACACGCACCGCCGTGGTTTTGCTGTTGATCATGCCGATGGCCGCTTCATCGGCAATAATGGCGGAAATGACTTCGGGGGTCGTGTCTCCGGGGATGTTGATCATATCCAGGCCGACCGAGCAAACGGCGGTCATGGCCTCCAAACGCTCTAAACTCAATGAACCGCTGCGTGCGGCGGCGATCATCCCGGCATCTTCGGTCACGGGAATGAATGCGCCGGAAAGTCCCCCGACATGGGAGGATGCCATGACACCGCCTTTCTTGACGGCGTCATTCAGCAGGGCAGGCGCCGCCGTGGTGCCGTGGCAGCCGCATTGCTCCAGACCCATTTCTTCGAGAATATGAGCAACGGAATCACCGACAGCCGGGGTCGGCGCAAGGGACAAATCAACAATGCCGAACGGCACGCCCAGGCGTTTGGATGCCTGCTGTGCGACAAGCTGACCCATGCGGGTGATTTTGAAAGCGGTTTTTTTGATGGTGTCGGCGACATCGGAAAGATCCCCGTCCGGGATTTTGGAAAGAGCGTACTTGACCACACCGGGACCCGAAACGCCGACATTGATCACACAGTCCGGCTCGCCGACGCCGTGGAATGCGCCTGCCATAAAGGGATTATCTTCGGGTGCGTTGCAGAACACGACCAGCTTAGCCGGACCGATGCAGCCCTTATCCGCCGTGGCAACCGCCGCTTCGTGAACCACTTCGCCCATTAAACGAACGGCATCCATGTTGATACCGGCTTTGGTGGAGCCGATGTTGACGCTGGAGCAGATGTGCTCCGTTTCCGCCAAGGCCTGCGGAATGGAGCGGATGAGTGCTTCGTCGCCGTTGGAGAAGCCTTTCTGCACCAGTGCGGAATAACCGCCGATGAAATTGACCCCGATGGTCTGCGCCGCACGCTCCAGCGTGTGTGCAAACTCAACCGGGTCGCCTTTGCACCCTGCGGTGAGCATGGCGATGGGCGTGACGGAAACACGCTTGTTGATGATCGGAATGCCGTATTCCCGTTCGATCTGTTCGCCGGTGTATACGAGCTTTTCCGCTTTGTGCGTGATTTTATCATAAACTTTATCGCAGGATGACTTGCAGTCACTGTCGCAGCAATCCAGCAGGGAAATCCCCATTGTGATGGTGCGAATATCTAAATGCTCCTGCTCGATCATGGCGATCGTTTCAAGTATATCGGAAGTGTTTATCATGCTTTTTCTCCTCAGATGCGGTGCATGGAATTAAAAATGTCTTCGTGCATTACATGAATACTTAAAGCAAGGTCTTTGCCTGCTCCCTCGAGCTTTTCACTGAATTCGGTGAATTCCACTTTCATTTCGGCAGTGTCCACCAGCATGATCATGCAAAACATATCCTGTAAAATAGTTTGTGACACTTCCAGAACATTGGCGTTACATTCGGCGCAAAAGGCGGAAACCTTTGCGAGAATGCCGACCATGTCCTTTCCTACAACGGTGATGACGGCTTTCATTCGGTTACCTCATTTCAATTATCAAAATATATAATATTATAGCACCGATTAACACATTAAACAAGAAATCTTTGAAAATTTCCGAGAAATTTTTTCGACGGAAAAGCGGTGAAAAGGACGGCTTTTTTGTGCAAAACTGCTTCAGATCCAATGAAACGAAAAAAGTTTTCATTTTTGCTTGACAGGTGAGTTTTCATGTGCTATAATCCGTAATCGTTGAGCGAGAGTGGCGGAATCGGCAGACGCGCACGTTTGAGGGGCGTGTGGTAATCCCGTACGGGTTCAAGTCCCGTCTCTCGCACCAAAGATGCACCTGTGCCAAACGGCATGGGTGCGTTTTTTATGCCAAAAGGGACTTGAAGGACGAGCGGTACAGAGCAACGCTCCGGTGGAGCGTTGTGACCGCGAGCGACCACACGCCCGCAGGCGTGCGAATCAAGTCCCGTCTCT
>JAZUJI010000040.1:0-6111 GCA_045642685.1 Acutalibacteraceae bacterium
AGGGAATCGAACAAGGAGGGAGCAAGCAAAGCTTGCGGAAGGAAACAGTCCGGTGGACTGTTTTTGCCGACGGGGCAACGAGCAAACCTCAAACCTGAAACTGCTTGAATTTCACGAACGGATATGCTAAAATTATTTGGCAAAGCGATTAAAGAAAGAGTGATTTTTTGTGGGAAATGTTTTCTTTTTCAGCTGGGAAATTCCGCTTATGGAAACGTTCCAGTCTGCAAGCAGCCGTATCCTTACTGCCGCTGCAACGGTTTTCACAATGCTCGGTGAGGAATACCTTGTAATTCTTGTTCTCGGTCTGCTGTATTGGTGTGTCGATAAAAAATTAGGACGCAGAGCCGCTCTTGCACTCTCGGGCACCATGATTTTCGGCACACTCATTAAAGGTGCTTTTCAAAGACGGCGACCGTATATGGACAATAAAAGTGTTAAATGTATTCGTGCGGCACACCCCGATGAAAATATTATGTCACCTGCGGCACAGGGCTTTTCGATGCCGAGTCTTCACGCATCTATGTCTGTTTCCGTTTACGGCACACTCGCACACGAAATAAAGAAACGGCTTTTTATCGCACTCGGTATATTGCTTCCGTTCTTTATCGGTCTTTCACGGATATACCTCGGTGTTCACTACCCCACAGATGTTTTGCTCGGCTGGATCCTCGGTTTGATCCTTGTGTTTGTTCTCAACGGCATTGATCACAAATTCGGCTACAAAACCGGCTTTTTGGCCGTGCTTATTATCGGCTCCGCCGGATTTTTCTACTGCCGTGATGATGAATTTTTTTCATCTTTCGGAATAACGGCAGGTTTGCTTTTAGGCTTTATGTATGAAGAAAAATATGTCAACTTTGAAAAATCCGCAAAGTGGTGGAGCTACATCGTACGCCCCGTTTTAGGCGTTCTGATTTTTGCGGTTGTGAGCGTTATCCTTAAAATACCGGCAAAGGCCATTCGCACCGAATGGTTAGCCTTAGCCTACAGACTTGTAAGATACGCCGTTTCAACATTTGTTATTATCGGACTGTATCCACATT
Organism: Acutalibacteraceae bacterium; assembly: GCA_045642685.1. GTDB lineage: Bacteria > Bacillota > Clostridia > Oscillospirales > Acutalibacteraceae > UBA8612. The sequence goes on from JAZUJI010000040.1 coordinate 1,047, forward strand.
TGTTCAAAAAGCTGAAAATATAAGCTTTCACACAATAAAAAAGAAACTGTAAAAACGAACCGCGATCTCACAAAAAGTGGGGAAGCGGTTCGTTTCGGTGTACCCGGCCGTGCTGGAAAAATTCCCGGAAGCCGCCGAAGGGTGACTCTTTTATACGCTGAAATATCAAGTGAAATCAGAGGTTTATCAAACTGAAAATCGCAATATCAATTAAAAAGGTATGTTTCCCGAAAAGGAACACACACCTTTTTTGTTGTTTTATTTCATTTTTTCACGGCTTCGATCCTCATACGGGGAATCATCATAGCCTCTTTCGTGCAGCCCGGCTACCAAACCATTCAGCCGTTTATACCAGAACCGCCGGAACCATGAAGTGTTTCCGAATATTGCTACAAGCTTGGGGCTGATCGCATAGTAGATACGAATAAAAGCCCGACCCCAGAAGCGGGTGCGAAGGTAACGATCCCGAAAACGGCGAAGCGTCCACACCTCGGGCGTATCGTAAGAGCCGTAAACACAAGTGGCAATATAGCAGCCGTCTGAATCACGGTGATGCTGATAGCCGCCGAATACGCCCGGGTCAGAATGACCTGTTTTATGCCCGTTTGCATCGTAATGTGTATAGCCGCCGAATACACCCGGATCCGAACGACCCGTTTTATGCCCGTTTGCATCGTAATGTGTATAGCCGCCGAATACGCCCGGAGCTGAGTGACCCGTTTTATGCCCGCCGGAATTATAATGGTCGTAGCCGCCCCACAGGTCAGGCGTGCTGTGTCCGTTGTTCCCCATCTGATCACCTCTTTCAAATGGATATTACCATGCCGAAGGAACATTTTCAAGACAGAATCTGTTCCGCGAACAGGTACAGTACGAAATCCGGGACTCGTATTATTCGCTGCCCGCAAAACAGCGAGATTCGTTTGCCGGAATTATTATTGATTGACATATCATATTGAAAATATTGATTTTGGGTTCAACTTTTGGTATCATAAATGAACAGCATGGTCGGCACTTCCGATAAAAAATCATTACGGAGCCGACATAAGACATACCGGAGGAGAAAAGCAAGCATGAGCAACGAAACAGCCGCTGCGATCACGCCGGAAGAGCCAAGCCGCCGCAGCGAAACCGCACAAAAAAGCAGCCGCCTTAAGCCAAAGCGGGAGGAATATTATCGTGCTTCGATCGACCGCCTGCGCATCATTCTGATGGCATTCATGTCCATTGACCTTTTCGGCTTTCCGACAAAGTTCGGGCGGTATGTCCAGATCATCAGCTGCTTTGCGCCGATTGCGTTTTTTATTCTTTCCGGCTATCTCGTTTTGCGTCCGGATAAAAACCGCAGCGCACGGATCGTCCGCACCATCAAACGCACCGCCGTTACCTTCGGCGTGCTTGCCGTGGTGTATTTCGGGTTGAGCTTCCTTTACTACCGGCAGCAGGGCATAGATGTGATGCCTCTGCTTGAAAACAAGCGCTTATGGTTCGAATTTTTGGTTATGAATGTGTGGCCGTTTAAGATCGGCAGTGCGATTTGGTATGTGCAGTCCCTTTTGTATGCCTACATCATCCTCTATTTTTTAGATAAATGGAACCTGCTCCGATTTGATCTGCCCATTGCACTCCTGCTGATTTTGCTGACGGTTTTCACCGGCGAGCTTTGCGGCGTTTTCCCCTGGAGTATAGCCGGTTATTCTTATATCCCGGGTAATTTTCTCACCCGTGCGCTTCCGTATGTGCTGCTCGGCGGTTACTACCACCGGAATGTGGAACAATACAGTGACAGTCACTGGGCACGCTATGTTTGCGGCGGCGTCATCGGCGTTGTTTTAGCTGTTTTTGAAATTCTGCTGCTTGGCTCACAGGGTGTGCCGGGGTATTACGGGCATTTGATCGGTATGCCTCTCATTGCCGTTTCGCTTTGTAAGCCTGCTTTTCTGAGCAGCTCCGACCAAGTCGGAGTTGAGCGGTTCTTTTATGATCCGAGGCGGAATATCAACTGGATCTATTACCTCTGTCAGCCTGTCGGCGTTTTTATTACGCTGACAATGTCGGAAATGGGGAATCATATTTTGGAGGATCTCGGCGGGCTTGTAGGCATTTTCACCTTTGCGGTATGCTTCTGCATTGCGCTGCTGATTTCCGCCATTGACAAGCAGCGCAATAAGAAAAAGAAGAGATAAACCAAGGGCGGTACAATTTAGGGATAAATCGTCTGAAAACGCATCTTTCAGCAAATAAACGCTTCAAAAGCGGGCAGCATACGCCGGTATGCGAAAAAGGCTTCACTCTCCGGTGTGCCTCACGCAACATTTTGATACCACGAAAACGAGCATAGGCTTCTCCGATTCGGGAGCTGCCTATGCTCATTTTATGTTTTTTCACTTAGCTGCCGATCAACGCCGGGTCAGAACCTCTGCATTGTGAACGCTGCGGCTCTTTACCGTGCAGTCAGATACACCTGAAAAATCACGGCGTAAACCTCCCGGACAACGAAAGGCACATAGCCCGTCCATGGCGTTTCGGACGGGTACGGGTACGCTATCAGCCCGCATTTTTCGGCAAATTTTGAAGCTCGGTATTCATGAAAATCGTTAGTGACCACCGTCACCTGTGTCAAACGAACGCCCTGTTCATTCAGCACTTTTATCGAGTTGCGGAAGTTTTCCATGGTCGAAGTCGAGGCATCCTCAAGAATCAGCCGTTCGGGAGCGATCCCTGCGGCCGTCAGATAACGGAACATACAGTCTGCCTCGGAAATATCCTCATCGCTCCCTTGACCGCCGCTGAGGATCGCCTTGCTTTCCGGGTATTTTTCAAGGTATTCCCGTGCCTTATCGAGCCGGGCTTTGAGATAAACGCCGGGCTGTGTCCCCTTCACCCGGCAGCCGAGTACGATCAGGTATTCCGTTTGAACCGCCGCCGGACTGCTGTACGCAGCAATGCGCCCGGCGGTGAAGCCGCCGAGGAGCGCCGCCGCCAAAACGCACAGCACCGCAGCAAAAAGCAGCACCTTTCCGGCTGTTTTCTTCCAAAGTCTGCACACAAAACGGTTGATCCGGTCGAAGAAAAGGCCGTAGAGCAAAAACACGGCGCATAACCCCATGCCGGTGATAACACCGGCGTTGATCTGTCCGTTGGTGACGACCGGACCGATGTTCAAAATAAAGCAAAGTGCCGCTATGAGAAATAAAACGGCTCGTATCCCTTTTTTCATGTGTACCTCCGTCGCTCGACTGTGCGCCATCGCTTCACCGTTTGTCCGATTCCCCCGGGAGCCTCATTTCATAGTAAACTCTTTGCTCCGTCATGCCCTGTTTGGTGTAAAAACCGTTCGCAGAGCCGTCAAAACTCCAAACGGATAAATCGAGCATTTTGCAATGATTCTCTGCGGCAATTTTTTTCATGGCATTGAACAGCTTTGTACCAATGCCGTTTCCTCTGTAATTCCGGCACACAAATAAATGGTCAACACACATACATTTCACTTGTGTTTCATAGCTTTTATCAAAAATTCGTGCCGAACAAAAGCCGATGACCGAACCCTTGTTTTCGCAAAGGATAATTTTATTGTTTTTGCTTTTTAACAAGCCTGTCGCATATTTTTTATCGTAGGGATTTTTATTCCTGTCAAAAATGTCCGGCTTACCGCTTGCATGAAAATCATGTAATTCTTCAAACAGCAAAACAAGCTGTTCCAAATCCGCTTTTTCTGCCGGTCTTACCGTCCAACCCATCGTCATGCGATTTCACCCGTTTCCCGTTGAATATTCAATCAACACCGATTGGATAAGAACTATTATAGCAAAGATCCTTTCAAAAGCAATTCTTTTGTGTTCACAATAAATTCATCCTCATTACATTCAAGCAAAATATTAAGAATTTGATCCGCTTTTGAAACATACGATTTATCCCCGGTTGTTTGAGCAAGAGCAGCTAAGTGAAGCGAAATCGACCACGCAAGCGGCGCAAGTGCAGACAGGGCTGTTTCTCGCTTTTCTTCGCCGTCAAGAATACACACAAGAGCATTTTCACGCCCTTTATATAAGTTCGGCAGCTTCTTTGCCTGTTCCAACGCTTTTTCACGCTCACCTTTTTTGAGATATGCAAAACAGATGTTATACATTGTTGCTCCTCTGACTTCACAATCATCACAATATTTTATGATCTGCTCCTGAACAGCGATCGACTCCCGTAAAAAGGCAGCCTTTTCTTCGTCTGTTGTTCCGGCTTTTTCAAGTGAAGTCGAAAGCTGAACGAGCAAAAGTGCATCGTTGGGAAACGTTTTCAACGCCTGCTTCATCAGGATAATATTCTCTTTGTGTAAGCCGTTTTTGTTGTTTTCTTCCCACTGTGCATTTATTTCATCATACTTTTTTGAATCCGCATCTACTCCGAGCAGTTCATCCATGCTTATACCGAAATAATTTGCCAAGGACGGCAGCATCTCAATATCGGGGTAACCTTCGCCACGCTCCCATTTGCTGACAGACTGTGCCGATACGCCTATGAGCGCACCGATTTCCTCTTGCGTCAAGCCTTTTTCGTATCTCAATTCTTTTATCTTTTCACCGATTTTAAGTTTCATAAATTCACCTGCATTATTAAATTGAAAGCTTTCTGATGAAAGTATAAAGAAATATAACACAACCGTCAACAACGCCGTAATGGAAGTGAATCAATAATCGGTTGAATCTTTAAGAAAATCCGTGAAATTTTCGACTTCATACTTCTCGGTATCTGCCATCATCTTTTCCGTGTCTGATAAAAAATACTTTCATAATATCCTTCTCCGGTAATTCTGATTTCCGTATCGTACCACTGCTCCTGAAATTCTATTTGTTTGTAAGCTTCATCGGCGGTGAAATTCATTCCCTCGGGGGCGGCAATGAGTTTATCCTCAACATCATTTTTGCGGATAACCGCACCGATGATTTTGCAGGTGTATTCGGTGACAGGTTCACTGACACCTAAAAGATAAACATCAAGTTCTTCGCCGTCACCGCCGAAAACACCAGGAATATAGCCGTAGTTTATCGGATAAACAAGAGTATATTTTTCT
>JAZUJI010000041.1:0-13169 GCA_045642685.1 Acutalibacteraceae bacterium
AGTACAATAACTTTCCTATGCGTCCCTTAAATTGGAAATCTCCTGCCGATTATATCAAAGCTTATATCTACAATGGCGAGGTTTTCTGATTTTGTAACACATCATTGACAAACCTACATCCGCAAAAATAAGGCAGATTCCTTTTGATTTCACTTGCTATCACGGGGATAATATGCTACTATGTAATTGTGAAAATTTGTAACTTGCGAAAGGAAACGAAAAAATGCTAAATTCCGAAAAAACAATGGAAGCGATCGTAGCCCTGTGCAAAGGCAGAGGCTTTGTTTACCCCGGCAGTGAGATTTACGGCGGCTTGTCCAACTCCTGGGATTACGGTCCGCTCGGCGTTGAATTCAAAAACAATGTCAAAAAAGCCTGGTGGAAAAAATTCGTTCAGGAAAATCCCTACAATGTCGGCTTGGATTCCGCTATTCTGATGAATCCGCAGGTTTGGGTCGCCTCCGGCCATGTCGGCGGTTTTTCAGACCCGTTAATGGACTGCAAGGACTGCAAAACCCGTCACCGTGCCGATAAGCTGATCGAAGATACCGGCGTCAACCCCGCAGGCTGGAGCTTTGAGCAGATGAGCCAGTATATCAAAGACAATAACATTTGCTGCCCCGACTGCGGCTCCTGCAACTTCACTGATATTCGTAAATTCAACCTGATGTTCAAAACATTCCAGGGCGTTACCGAAGACGCTAAGAATGAAATTTTCCTTCGTCCTGAAACGGCACAGGGCATTTTCGTCAACTTCCCCAACATCCAGCGCACCACACGCCGCAAGGTTCCGTTCGGCGTGTGCCAAATCGGCAAATCGTTCCGCAATGAAATCACACCCGGCAACTTCATTTTCCGCATCCGTGAATTTGAGCAGATGGAGCTTGAGTTTTTCTGCAAGCCCGGTACAGAGCTTGAGTGGTTTGCCTACTGGAAGCAGTTCTGCAAGGATTGGCTGCTCAACCTCGGCATCAAAGAAGAAAACCTTCGTCTGCGTGACCACGAAGCCAAAGAGCTTTCACACTATTCCAACGCAACCACCGACTTTGAGTTTGTGTTCCCGTTCGGCTGGGGTGAATTGTGGGGCGTTGCCAGCCGCACCAATTTTGACCTGACGCAGCACCAGAACACCTCCGGCAAGAGTCTGGAATACTTTGACCCCGAAACCAACGAGAAGTATCTCCCCTATGTCATTGAGCCGTCACTCGGTGCAGACCGTGTTGCACTCGCCTTTTTGGTCGATGCCTACGATGAGGAAATGGTGGACGAAGCCAAAGGCGACAAGCGTGTGGTCATGCGTTTCCACCCGGCTCTTGCGCCTTACAAGGCTGCGGTTTTGCCGCTTTCCAAAAAGCTTTCCGCTCAGGCAACCGAAGTGTTCACCAAGCTTTCCAAGAGCTTCATGGTGGACTTTGACGACGCCGGTTCCATCGGCAAGCGTTACCGCAGACAGGATGAAATCGGCACCCCCATTTGCATCACCTATGACTTTGACAGCGTGGAGGACGGCTGCGTAACCGTGCGTGACCGTGACACCATGGAACAAAAACGAATCAAAATTGATGAGCTGGAAGCCTACATTGCTTCCATGCTGGAGTTTTAACAGCACATTGCAATAAAATCAAGGCATCGGGCAGCATCTGTCCGGTGCCTTTTCTCAACGATAAGTCGATTTACTTTTTTTAGCTCATGCGGTATACTGACATCAGAAAGGAGAGGATGCTGTGAATAACCGAAAAATCGGTGAGCTGCTCCGCACCCTGCGCACACAAAGCGGACTGACACAAAACGAAGCTGCCCAAAAACTGAATGTCAGTGACAAAACCGTTTCAAAATGGGAACGAGGCTTAGGGTGCCCGGATGTATCTCTGCTCACGCAGCTTTCCCGGCTTTATCAGGTGGATGTGGAAACACTGCTGTCCGGCACGCAGAAAAAAAACCGTACTCTCGGAGGGAATATGAAACGCATTAAATTCTATCATTGCCCGGTCTGCGGCAATGTTCTGACTTCAACCGCCACGGCCTGTATTAGCTGCTGCGGAACAAAGCTCGATGAATGGAAGCCGCAGGAAGCAAATGCGGAACACAGCCTGCGCTTTGAAAATGTGGAGGATGAATACTTTATAACGCTTAACCACGAGATGAAAAAGCAGCATTATATATCCTTCATCGCCTATGCGAACAGCGACCGTGTGCTGATGATCAAGCTGTATCCCGAACAGAATCCGCAAACGAGATTTCCGAAAATGTACGGCGGTCGATTCTATTTTGCCTGCTCCGAACACGGGTTGTTTCAACAGAAAAATCCATAATAAATATGTAGCGCAGAGAAAAGGTGCTTACGCACGGAAAAACGATTTTCCGTTGTGCAGGCACCTTTTCGGCATTGTCGATTACTTTTTGTAAAAGCCGTTATTCTTCCATTTGTCTGCCCAAAAAATTCGCCGCAACCTGCACGAGCTTGATATCCGATGCCGACGGTTGTGTCGCATTTTCATCGCTGAGCAGCACAACTGCTCCTGCCACATCCCCCGCCGCAAGAATCGGCGCTGCAATGACTGCATTGCGTTCCACACCCGGCGCCGGAATAAGCGGTGAAACACCATCCTTGAATAAATAGCTTTCACGCTTTTCCATATAGTCTTCCAATTCCTGCGACAGTCTGCGGTCAAGCACTTCCTTTTTGGAAATACCGGCACAGGCGATCACCTTGTCACGGTCAAAAATCAAGACCGGCTGATTGGTGCTCCGGTGCAAAACCTCCGCATACTGAGCTGTAAGCGGAGAAAGCTCTCCGACCGGCGAATACTTTTTGAAAATCACTTCACCGTCTGCCGCGGTGTAGATTTCAAGCGGATCGCCTTCCCTGATCCGCATCGTGCGCCGAATCTCTTTCGGGATCACGACACGACCGAGGTCATCAATTCTTCTGACAATTCCGGTTGCTTTCATATCCAATTATTCTCCTCTTTCACAAAAAATTTCTTTGCGCTGTTATTCTTAGCTTCCTGCTTCGGAATATTCGCAGCTGCCCGAAAAAGACAGCGGCAAAATCATCCATACGGTTTTTTAAGATTTTCTCTTCAAAATTCTGTATTTTTCTAAAAAAACACGGTTAATTTTCGAAAAACAACACATTTCCAAAAAAATATCGAATATGATATACCGTGGGTGTCAAATATATGACATAAATGTCGTATTATATAAATGCAGCGTATAGTAAAGGTAAGGTGAAAAAAGATGTTCAAAAACAAAAATGAAAGCGAGCACAGGAACAACTTTTGCGGCAAAAAGATTGCAGAGCTGCGGATGCAAATGAAACCGAAATGCAGTCAGAGGCAGTTGGCAGAAAAATTGCAAATTGCCAACCTTGATATCGACAAAAATGCGATTCAACGCATTGAGTGCGGTAAACGCTTTGTGACGGATATTGAAATCCTGGCTTTCTGCCGTGTGTTCGGCATTAAACCAAACGAACTGTTGGATGTAGACGCTGAATAAGAAATTGCTCCGTGTTCAGGATGCCGAACACGGAGCTTTTCTTATTTTCGACAAAAACGGCTTGCAATAGAAGCGAAATCTGTTACAATAGCAGTATATTCTTTGTTTCTTCCCAAAGGAGACCATATAAATGAAAAAGAATATTATTTTGCTTTGTGATTACGGCCTGGATGATGCCGCCGCAACCGCTTTTCTGCTGCAAAACGCCGCGTGTTTTAATCGCATTGATATCCTGCCCATTGGCGGAAATGTTCCGCTTGCCGTATCCACACAAAATGCACACCGTATTCTTTACCACTTCAACGGGAATAAAGACAAGGTGCGCATCATTGATACCTCCTGCGTTGCGCAAAACAACAGCGAATACCTGCAAACCATCCACGGCGATGACGGAATCGGAAATGTTCTGCCCGATGAATACGAACCGTTTGCGAACACCGGGCGTTTTGAAAACTGGGTGAACAGCATTGAACCGGGCTCTGTTTTGGTCAGTCTGGGTCCCTGCACCGTAACGCAGCGGATTCTGGAAAGGAAAGACGATCTTACGCTTCTGCTCATGGCAGGAAACATCGGTGAAAAGCCCAACTACAAGGGCTATGAATTTAATCACGGCATGGATCCGGACGCTTTTGCCGCAAGTGTAAAATATCCTCATGTAATTGCAACGCTGGATACCTGCCATCATCCGCTGTGCGATTTTTATGATATTGAAAACAACGGTAACACTCTCCTGCACCGCTTTTGCAGGCGCAGCGTAGAATTGTTGAATAAGCAAAAAGGCGAAGGTGCTTTTATCTATGATTTAATTGCGCTGCAATATCTGTATAAGCCGGAAGCCTTTGCGGTTGAAGAACACACCGACAAAGACGGAAACCGGCTCAATGTCCTCAAATACATCTCCGATGAAAAAATCGTTCAACTGTCCGAATGATAAAACGAGCCACAGCTTCCGCAAAAGAGGCTGTGGCTTTTTTCATAACAAATTTTATTCCGGTGAGATCTCGTAGAACATAACTTCACAGCCGCCCAGCATAACGGTTTCCTGCCAGGTATCGGAAGCCAGCGTTTGTGTGGTGGTAACAGGAGTTAATTTGGAACACTCCGCATATTTGGCTCGCAAATCCCTTTGATAAATCTGACGGGCAGCGGCATCCTCCAATGTGATCGTACTGTCCAGACAAGGGTCATCCGGTGACCAGTTCGCCGCTTTATCGGTGATACCGTAAGTTTTGCGGTCATTCATCCACTCATCAAAGAAATTACAGTCATCATTCACACGGCTGCGGACAATTTTAATCTTTTTCCCTGCAAACTGCGGAACCTTCACAGAAAGCGAAACTTCGGCAGGCGTCTTGTAATTCACATCGTTTTTGTAGTTATACACCATCAGGCGAACGGTTTGGCTCTGCTCATCGTACACCGACAGACAATCAAATTCGGCACCAAATTCGGCTTTCGCCGCAATCACCTGCGTATCCGCTTTTTTGCTCCCGGCAAACTTATATAGGTTGTTTGCAATGTGATAGCTCACCGTCGGATAGCCGCTGAGTGAATCGCTCAGCCAGCCCCAGGATGAGAAGTAATCCAAACCGTTGTCAATACCCTGCTTAAACAGTCTTGCATCATATGCGCCCTGCCAGGTGTAGCCGCAGGTGCGGCTCAAAAGAGCATCACTGCCGGCACCGCTTGTGTTCCCCGACAGAATACGACCCTCGTCCACGCCGTAGAGCAAATCGGTCAAGCCGTATTTTTCGGCGGCTTTCCGCAGGTGCTTTATCGTTTTCGGCAGCGTATAACCGCCGGTGTAATGGCCGGGAGCGGAATCGTAAAAGGAAGCGGAAATATAATCAATGTGCGTCCCTTTTTTGCCGTTTGCGTAATTCGTACCCTGTGCAACATGGCGGATGAAATCACGCTCATCCCACAAACCCTGCGTCACCGCCATGGTATGCGCACCGATGAAAACCTGTTCGCCGAGAACATCCGTGACGGCCTGCACCGTATAATCGTAGAGCTTGCAGAACGCCTCACAGCTTTCTTTCGGGTCGCCGCTTTGTGCCATGAACCAATCGCCGTTTTCGCACTCCGTCATACAGCCAAAACGCCATGAGCGTACTTCTTCCAAACCAAATTCATCCGCAAGTGCCTGGATCACGGCACGGATGTATGTATAATACTGCCGATAATCATCGGGCGGATAGACATTCATATCAAAGCCGCCCATTTTGTAATTGCGGGTAAATTTCAGTGGAACGCCGCCGAGCTTGAGCAGCGGCTTGGCACCCATGGAGAGAATCCCCCGGCAGCTTTGAATCAATTTGGAAAAATCGTAATCCGTCAGCGTAGAGGTATCATACGGATCAACAAACAGGTCACGGTCTGCCTCACCGCCGGTGCATTGCATGAGCTGGACATACTCAACAAAATCGTAAATGTCGTTTTCCTGACTTTTAACCGGCGAATAAAACGAGCTGAGTGACCACTGGTTGATGTTGCTGACGATGTTTGGAACCGTATCTCCCTGCTTTGTGGTATCCACCGTGATTTGAACAGCACTTGTGCCGCCGAACAGCATCGGCACGGAAGAAAAGAACAGGATCACGCTCAAAAAGAACGAGGTCAGTTTTATCAAAATCGTAGACATTCTATCACCTGAAAAAATCCGCCGACATTTGCGTGCCGGCGGAAGATTTTTGATCAGACCAAATTATTCGGGTCGAGCAGCAGCCGGCAAGCGGTTATAAAGCGCATAGAAAGCCGTTGTAAACTCGGAGCCGGAGGTCGAACCGGCCGCCACGATCTCCTCATTCTCGCAAAGGAAGGAGTGCCAGCTGTTATCGGTAAGCATATAACCGATCTGGTCGTTGGTCAAGCCGAAAACAAGCACTTTCTTGTCCTGCATCGTGTCCTTGAAGGACGGGAAATCCCAGCTCGTGCCGGTCCAGGATTCGGATGCACGCATTGCGCCGCCGAAAGCAATTTCCGCAGCAAGCTCACCGGGAGCGATCACAACAGCGACCCGTTTGCCGAACTGTACAAAACCGACCTCACTGACGACCTTATACTTGCCTAAGCCCGCACGGACGATGGTGTTGGTGAGCAGACCGCACTTGGCGGCAAGCAAAAGAATATTGTTTTCCGTAGTGACCGTATAAGCCTGAGAAGCGTAGTCAATTGAAGGCGTCAGCTCCTCGCTGTCAACAATGGCGCAAGCCTTTTTGCCAAGCTCTGTGCCGAACACAGCCAGTCTTGCATAGCCCTCGCCGCCCTTTGCAACAAGGTCTTTATCAAGCGGAAGCCCTTCAACGGGTTCGTACTGCGAAGAAATCGCAAGCTCTGCACCCTGAATGAAAATGAAATCCGCATTACCGTTTTCGTTGATGTATTTTTCCATGTAGTACGGATAGTCACCGGTAACATTACGACCGGCTGCACCCAGACCGACACAGTGGATTGCCTGATTGATCAGCCAGATCTCTTTGCCGCCGCCGTCGGGGACAAAGCGGAAACGGTTCATGTTGCCGTCGATGACCTGCGGGTCACGCTTATCACGAATATATTCGGCGATGTCGATGCTGCCGAAGAACAGCTTACCCGGCTTCATATTGGCAACAGCCTCTTTAACGGACTCCTGCACCTTTGCATAAAGATTGTTCATGAACGCTTCATTCTGACCACTCGGGTTTTTGATGCCAAGCAGATTGCGGATGCCGCCCAGGAAGAACGCCTGAAGCAAATTGCCGTTCATGCCGTAGGTATCCACACAGCTGTGCTGATGAAGCGTAGAAATATTGATGGACTTGATGTTATTCTTCGCTGCATAATCTGCCAGCATTTCACGGATCTTCTGCACCTCGGAGTTTGCAAGACCGAACGCATCCAGGCTGGCGAAAACCGTGATGCCTCTGCCGTCACTCATGGCAACGGTACGGACTCTCTGATCATCATACACATTCGTTGCAAGCTTTTTATCAACGGCAAGGCTGCCGCCGACATAGCACTCATCGATCAGCTCTCTGCCGGTTTGAAGCGAACGGCTTGCGTAGCCGACCGACCAACCGGGAGCGGCAGGATAAGAATCGTTGAAGCCATAGGTTTTCATCGAAAAGTCGTGTGTGCTTTTGTACTGTTTTTCGGTTTGCCAGCTGTAAGGAGTCGGAATGAGAGCAGCAATGCCGCCCACAAGCCCCTGAATCGCCTTTTCACCGACACGGTAGAGTACCTGCTCGGCGGCAGAATACTCCTCACTTGCCGCAAATGCGGTCATGCTGCCGCCTGTAAGCACAAGCGAAACGCACAGGAGAATTGCTATCAGTCTTTTTTTCATGGTTTATTTATCCTTTCTTGTCATGAGCTTTAACTCAGACATCAAAATTAACAAAAACAGGTTCGCTCCGAACGCCCCAGACATCTTCCGCAATAATCGCCGCACAGTAGTGACCGGAAGCACCGGGCTTATCAACGGTGAATGAAACGGTGTCAGCCGGATAAGCACGGTAATAATCGGAAAGCTTTGTATCCTGAATCAGAACATTATTATCTTTGTCCGTCACAAGCAAACGGTACACAAAGATCTCATCCTCGCCGTAAGCCTGTGCCTGCGGCACTGTGAAGCGATAACCGCCTAAGGTTTTCTTCACCGTTATCTGTACATTCTCCGGGAAAACGGGCGGATCCTTTTCGGCAGCCTGCGCACGGGCAGTGTGTGAATATTTACCGGGCTGATTCTGATTGTCAATGAGATAAGTTTTGATAAAGCAATGGTCGGTCACATCGTAGACCCGGACAAGCACACGGTTGTTCGCATCCACTTCCACAAACAGTGCCTGCGCCATGCTGTCGCTGTCTTTGGGATGCACAGTGTTCTCACCGTCCACCGTCAGCTCATAATAGGCAAGACCGCCGTCATTGATTGCCGTGAAATCACCCTGCCAAATCGAACGGGGGTCGTTAGCCGGATAGTGGGAATGACCGGAAATGTGGATCACCTGCGGATACTTGTTGAGCACCTCGGTGAAAGTGGTCATGCCCCAGCCGTCAATGTCGGAGCTTCCGAACACGGTATTGCGAACATGTTCATGCTGGAACACGAAAACCGGTTTTTCCCTGCCGCCGTCTTTGACTGCTGCTGCCAGTTGAGCATCCAGCCACTGCACCTGTTCATCCGTGTAATGCTCACCGCTCGGTGAAACGGAAACACCGATGAAATGGAAGCCGTTGATCACCTCATGGTAATCGGTCGTTTCCTGACCGCTGACCTTTTTGAAGTATTCCAGTGCTTCTTTCTTCATCGTGTTGGAGTCGTGCGACTTGGCAACGATACCCAGGCATTTTGTGTCACCCTTAAGGTTGGCCTTGGTGTAAGCGGTAAACGCCTGATACTGATAAGCCTTGCCTTGGTTGGTCATGTCACCGTTAAACAAAAACGCATCGACTCGCTTGTAATCATCATCCGCTTCGGCTATCTGATAAGCGGACTGCATCAGCTTGGCAATACGCCGGCAGCCGGTATCGCCGTAGGTTTTGATGTGTGTGTCACTGGTCGCCACAAAGCGGATAACGGGCACAAAATCGTCCTTTTCCGCTTTCGGGTCTCCGGTTGAAAGCAAGCCGCTGAACAGAGAAGTCAGCGAAACGAGAAAAGACATGAAAACGGCTAAAAAATTCAAAAATATCACTCCTTTGCTGAGCTACTTTACAGTATAAAACAAAAAAACGGAAAAGTAAATAAAAATATTGTACATTTTGCTGTTCTTGAAAGAAAACAGTCCATATGATATAATGAAAAAAATACCGGGAAAGGAAGCGATGCCGTGACGAAAATCTATCTGCTGACACTTTCGCAGGTATCCGAACAAAATGAGGAACTGAGTTGTCGCTTTCCGAAGCGGTACGCAAGAGCCGAACGGTACCGAAACCGTGAGGATCGGCTGCGCTGTATCGGAGCAGGTGCTTTGCTGAGCCATGTGCTGAACATACGGGAAGAAGAGCTTGCCCAAAACGAATACGGCAAGCCGTTTTTGCCGAATCGAAAGGAATTTTTCAATCTGTCCCACAGCGGCGAATACATCGCCTTAGCCGTCAGCGACGGCACAGTCGGCGTGGATGTGGAAAAAATCGACCCGGCTCATTTCAGCATCGCAAAGCGTGTTTTCACCGCAGATGAGCTTGCGTGGCTGCGGGAAAATGAATCCGAACGCTTTTTTCAGCTTTGGACACTCAAGGAAAGTGTCATTAAAGCAGTCGGACTCGGGCTGAGTTTACCGCTGCAAAGCTTTTCGGTTTTACCGCTTCTGGAGCATCAGCCGATCACGGTTCGGAATACGACCCTGTTCGGTCAGACCGTTGAGCTGGTCGGTCATCAGCTTTCCGTGTGCTGCACCGAACCGCTTGAAAACAAACCTTCTCTTCAGTTTATAACCGCACAGGATATACAACAAAACAAGCGATAACAGAAAAATCCCGAACCGAAAGCGGCTCGGGATCGTTTTATTTAAGCGGTGTAAGCTGATGCGTCTGATAACTGTATTCCATAAACTGCGGAAATACCGGGTTGTCAAATACCGTCGCCTGCGTTGTGCGGGTAGTCAGCCACAAAATCAGATCACAACTGTTTCCCTCGTATTCATAATTGTAATGCTCAAAATGCTTGATGATCCAGGTGTATTCGGGGAACATGGCAGTCGAAGCATCCACGATTCCGTCTGCGGAAAGGTGATTGTGACCGCAGGCAACTGCCTGACGGTAATCGCTGCCGAGGGTTTTTCCGTGCTTGGCAAAGGTAGCGAAGCCGGAGGTGTTGACCGAATCAATCACGCCGTCACTCTGATTATCGCTGTTCACATAAACAGGTGCGCTCTGACGGCCGTAACACGAAACGATTGCAAGCTTAACACCCTGATTTTGAATACCTTGATAAATTTCAGGCAGTCGGCTGCCGACCTGTGAAAAATAGCGGTCGGTCAAACGAGTGACGGCGTTATCCTCTCCGTAATATAAATATGCCTTTGCCTGCTGATAATTTGCGGCGGGAATCAGCTCCAGAATACCGGGCATCTGACCGAACGAACCGATGAAGGTTTCCTCAAACACACGGTCTTTCGTTTTTTCAACACATTCATCGCCAAAACGGAACAAACCGGCAAGCAGCCTTGTGCCGCGCAGAACATCAAACAGCCGGTTAAGCTTTTCTTCTTTAGCGGTGTCCTGTGCGGACATCGCCTGCGCCAGAATCCGGTAAACCGACTCTTCCCGGAAGCAGACACGACCGCAGAACACATCCCCGAGCATGGAAAGACCCGTAAACGCCGGTGAAACAAGGGTGACATTTTCCAGCGAAGCACCGCCGTACTGCGCCAGATAGCAGCTTGTCACAACACTGCCCATACTCACGGAAACAAAATCGACCTTTTCGCACGCACGCTCCGCTTTTACCTGTTCGACAAAAGTATGTAAATCCTGCGCAACACCGTATAGATCCATGCGCCAGTCGTAAATGAACAGATACACATTTTCCGCACCCAATTCATCCGCCAACCGCTGACCCATGTCACGACCAGCCTCGTTGACAAAGCTGTCGGTATGGTTTTCGGCATAGGAGCCGCTGACGGTATCGGTCGTAACATTGTGAGCCGGTTTCCCTTCCTTGGTGCAGCAAACGGGCGCAAACACTTCATTGACCAACGGCAAAACCGCATCCGAAAAACGATCCCAGTCATGCGTAAACAAAACCCGAATCGTCGGTCCGATCAGCTTCGGGATTTTTGAGGTGATCGTATTCGCCTGAGGCGGCCAGACGACCGCTTCCCCGGCTGCGCCTTTATTTTCCACCAGCGGCACAGCATTCATGCCCGTAACCACGATCACGGGTGTGACTTTTTCGACGGCAAAACACGGCAGACAGCACACCGCCAGCAAAACGACTGCCGTAATTAAAGAAAAAACTCTTTTCACATTCCGACACCCTTTCGGTTATTTGTTTTTGTTCAGCTCCCAGTCTTTTATGTTTTTGGCTTCCTCGTACAAGGCAGCATAGCTCTCGTGCCGTGACGGCATGATCTCACCGTCCTGCACCGCCTGACAAATCAGACAGCCCTTATCCGCCACATGGGTACAGCTCGTAAAACGGCATTTGCCGAGATAGGGCAGAAATTCACGAAACGCAAACGGCAGATTCTCTTTTGGAATATGTGCCTCACCGTCCAGCTCAATGGAAGCGAATCCCGGTGTATCGGCAATGTACCCGTCTCCGACCCGATACAATTCAACCTGACGGGTCGTGTGGCGGCCTCGCCCGAGCTTCTCGCTGATTTCGCCCGTTTCCAAGTGCAGCTCCGGATAAAGACGGTTAAGCAAAGTAGACTTTCCGACCCCGGAATTGCCGCACAAAACACAGATTTTTCCGTTCATGGCTGCTTTGAGTTCAGCAAGCCCTTCGTCCGATTCGGCGGAAACCGAAAACACCTCAAAGCCCGCTTTCCGGTAAACCGAAACCAGTTCATCGGCAGACACCCGATCGGTTTTGGTGAACACAATCGCACAGTCAATTCCCTTATCCTGCGCAATCGCAGTCAACTTGTCAATAACAAAGGTACTCGGCTGAGGCTCACAGGTGGACGCCAAAATAAAAAGCTTATCGACATTTGCCACCGGCGGTCGGTTAAGCGAATTTTTTCGCTCACGGATTTCATCGAGCGAACAGTATCCCTCATCGTTGACTGTGATCGTCACCCGATCCCCTGCCAGCGGCGTGATTTTGTTGCGGCGGTGGATCCCCTTTGCCTTACATTCGTAAACGGCATTGGCGGCTCCCACATAGTAGAAGCCGCCGATCCCTTTTATCAGTAATCCTTCTGTTTGGTTCATGAGAGAACCCCTTTGCCTACGGTGAGAACGATTTCCGTATCGGTCGTGTAGCGTTTGAAGCGGTCAAGCCCGGTAACAGCCGGATTCTGCGACATGACCTTGCCGACTTTCTTGGGGTCAAGCGTTGTTTCGTAATTGACCGTAATATTGGCAAAACCGGACGATTTCAGCTCTGCCTTCGCTTTTTCGACCGTCATTCCCTCAACATTCGGAATACTTGCAGAAGCCCCGTAATAGAAAGAATTCTTGTAAGCATCCTCAATCGTGGACACATCGCTCAACGCCACGGGATCTGTGGTGAAATTGATGGTACAACTGTAAATATCTTTGTTATCCACCTTGACGATGAGCTTATCCGCTTTGCCGGAGCCGCCCACATCAATGTTGTAGGTTCCGCCGTTAAGCAAAACCTCCTCTGCCGCAAATGCGACCGAATTCAAATAGGCCTTGAGGTTGCCGGTATCCGAACCGGTCACATAAGGCAATTTGACGGAAATTGAAGTGGTCACACTCGGTGCCTTGCCGGTGCTGACAACCAAATCAATGGATTCACCCGGGTGAACCTGTTCTCCCTCGGCAGGGATCTGCTCAATGACCGTTCCGGCGGCTGCCGTATCGTCCCGCTGGGTGATAGTACCGACCGACAGTTCAACGGATTTAATCATATCCCGTGCATCGTTTTCGGAATAACCGACCACATTCGGCGCAAGAACCGCATCCTTATCGGTATGTGTTGCCACATAAATGACGACCTCTGAGCCGAACAATGCCTCCTGCTCCCGCTCCGGCATGGTGCTCACGAC
>JAZUJI010000042.1:0-20253 GCA_045642685.1 Acutalibacteraceae bacterium
GATTTTGTCTTTTAATTCCGATTCAAATTCAATCAGCTTCTCCCGGTTCCACACGCCCCACAGAAGCAGGGCGGCGGCGGTGATTTCAGCGGTGATAGCGATCATAGATAAGTTCCTCCATTTCATTGAGCTTGTTTATTACCTTTTCGAGCGAACTTTGACCAATCATGCCGTGCCGGTTGTATTCGACAAGCGCTTGAGGTCTAATGTCGAAGCACGTCCGCTGTGAGCCGTTCGTGACCATTGCCAATCCAAAGGGGAAGATTCCTTGTATAAGCCCATCGCGCAGCGTCTGTGGGTTGATTTTTAAGTACGATGCCGCTATTGCCGGAGTAACCTTGTCCATTTTAAGAATTTGTTCATCTGTGTAAGCCATGTGATTCGTCCTTTCTTAATGATTTTGTGGAGTTATGCTCTGCCTAACAAGTAATCAGCAGAGCAGTCAAGAACTGCTGCGATTCGCTGGAGCTTATCCATAGGAATTTGACCTTTGCTGATCCAGTTGTAATAGGTCTTCCTCGAGACGCCGATTGCTTTGGTCAAGGCATCGACACTCATGTTTTTTCTCGAACGCTCTGCGTCAATGTTCGGATATCTCATGCTCATGTTCTCACCTCCCGTTACTCAAATCGGGTACCATGGTGCCATTGTATACTCATTTTGAGTAACTTTCAAGCAAAAAAATTCACAAACTGTGTAACGCTTTTTTGTGCAATTTCACAATTTGAGTAATTTTCGTCATCTCGAATTGACTTTCTACACAATTTGTGTATAATTGATTTGAAAGGGGGTTTTATTTATGACAATAATATCGGAATTGCGTCGTAAAAAGGATATTTCCATGAAGCAAGCAGCAAAGGATTTAGGCATTGCATATACGACTTATGTCAATTATGAGAAAGGTGATCGGCAACCAAATTCGGAAACACTGATTGCACTTGCGGATTATTTTGGCGTTTCTGTCGATTATTTAATCGGTCGGAATGATTCGATTTTTGACTATGAAGGTGTAATACCGATGCCAAAATTCAAAAAAATACCTTTGCTTGGAACGGTCGCTTGCGGAGAACCGATACTGGCCGAAGAAAATTTTGACGGATTTGTGAATTGCGAAGAATGTATATCGGCTGACTTCGCTTTGAAGTGTGTTGGCGATTCCATGATCAACGCCCGTATTTTTGACGGAGACATCGTTTTCATACGGCAGCAGCCTGACGTTGACGACGGCGAGATCGCTGCCGTACTGATAGAAAATGAATCCACCCTAAAGCGTGTTCATAAATACCCGAACAAATTGGTTTTATCGCCCTGTAACCCGATGTATGATGATTATGTTTACACAAATGATCAGCTTAACGATATACGGATCCTCGGAAAAGCCGTTGCATTTTTAAGTGCTGTTCGATAATTAACAATGTGTAAATAAAGTCGAAAAATAAAATAACTTACGGAGGAATTATTATGATCGCACTCAGTACAAAAATTAAGGACAGGTTAACAAAAGGGGTTAAAAAATTTAAGCCTATTTTGCTCAAAGCCAAAACGGCTGATATTAACGAAAGTGACACTGTAACCATTATTGTGGACATCCTTTGTGATGTATTTGGTTATGACAAATACGAACAAATTACATCTGAATTTGCTATCAAGAAAACATTCTGTGACCTCGCTGTAAAACTTGATGACAAGGTAAAGCTTTTGCTTGAGTGCAAGGCGATTGGTCTTGATTTGAAAGATGATTTTGTGCGCCAGGCAACGAACTATGCGGCCGATGCGGGAATCGACTGGGTCGTTTTGACGAATGGTATACAGTGGCAGATTTTCAAAGTCACATTTACTAAACCTGTTGATAAAGAGCTCGTTTACAGTTTTGATTTTTGTGAGATTGATCCAAAGAAGCAGTCAGATCTTGAATTACTTTACTATTTGAGCATTGAAGCGTTTAGCAATTCAAGCAAAAATACGCTGGATGATCTGCATAGCCAGAAAAAAATTCTTAATAAATACATAATCGGTCAGGTTCTTATTACAGATGCCTGCACAGACAATCTACGCAAGCACCTGAAAAAGATATGTCCTGACATTAAGGTGACTAATGACGAGTTAATACAGATTATTTCTTCTGAGATCTTCAAGCGTGAAATCGTTGAAGGAGACAGTGCCGCAGACGCAAGAAAACGGGTTCAAAAATTGGAAAAAGCACTAAGCACTGCTAAAGCGACAAAAGCATCCGAATAACTTATTATTTGTAATTTATAAAAAAATAGTGACCGGCAGCACCACCTGCCGGTCACCCGTGACACCAAATCCAAGAAAGAAAGTGCTAACCAATCAATCCGAGGAGTTGGTATATTCAATTATATCAGCTCCTTTTATAAAATACAACAAAAAGGAGCAAAAAATGAAAAGAAAGCCAAACGGATTTGGAACAATAAGGAAATTCGGAGGAAATAGGTTAAATCCTTACGGAGTTTTCGGACCCAGTTATAAATCTGCCGGGAAGAGAAAAAGAGACACTATCGGATGGTTCCAAACGATACAAGAAGCAGAATACGCCCTTGCCAAATGGCAGCGCACGCAAGGAACGAAGGTTAATTACAGCCTTGAAGACTTGTACGAAGACTGGTCAGATCTCGCATACCGTGAGTTGTCAAGAAGTACAGTTTTGAGCTATCAAGCTGCTTGGAAAAAGCTCGATACGTTGTACAAAATGAAGGTAAGAAATATCCGCTCGGTGCATTTTCAGCGAATCGTTGACACATATGTAAAGAGCGGTAAGTCTTGGTCGTCGCTACACGACATTAAGGTTCTCGCTGGCCTGCTTGAAAAGTACGCAATGGAATTTGACATAATCGAAAAGAATTATGCCGAATTTATCACGCTTCCGCAAAAGGTGGAAAAGGAGAAAGAGGCGTTTACGGAAAAACAGGTTGAAGTACTCGAAAAAGCGGCAAAAAACGACTTTATGGCGGCTCGGCTAATCGTGATCCTGATTTATACCGGGTGGCGCATCAGCGAGCTGCTGGCACTCACGCCGGACGATTATGATCCGGTCAGCAACACGCTGATGGGCGGAATGAAGACCGAGAGCGGGAAGAATAGGACCGTTCCGATAGCCCCGGACATTCAGCCGTATATCGATGAGCTGATCGCACGTGCCGGTTGTCGGTTGGTCTGCCGGGAACAGCCGCACGGTCGAGGAAAGAATCGCTGGGTTGAGCTTGTACCGATGTCTGCTGCATACTTCCGTGAGAAGCTGTTCAAGCCAACGCTCGACGCTCTCGGAATCCATCAATCGGATGGTTCCGATTTTACGCCTCACGCCACTCGCCACACATTTGCTACAAGAGCAAGGAAGAGCGGAGCGGATCCGCTTGTTACCAAGAAAATTCTTGGACATTCGCCCAAGGCCGATGTCACAGAAAAGGTATACACACACATTGACCTTGACATGATGAACGCCGCAATGAGCATCATAAGCCAAAAGAATCAAAAAAAATAGTCATTATTTCTGCAAAAATAGTCATTATTTCTGCATCTTATGTGCTACACATTTGCTACACTTTTCTGTAAAACTGTGTAATATTGTGTAGTATTAGAATAATACGCTGAAAATCATATGAAAACGAAAGAGCCTGTAACCGTTGGAATATCAACGATTACAGGCTTTTGAATGGTCCGAGTGGCGAGACTTGAACTCACGGCCTCTTGACCCCCAGTCAAGCGCGCTACCAGCTGCGCTACACCCGGATAACAAAGTGTAGTTTACCATATCTGTTTGAAAAAAGCAAGTGTTTTTTCAAAAATTCTTTATCCTGTCGAAAAAGAGCCGATACGGTGCTATCCGAAAAAAGCATTGTTTGATCTTATCGAATACCGTGTATCGGCTTTCACAGAAAACGGCCTTGCTTCTCAGCAGAAAATCAGCTTTGTGTTTTCATCGCTGCCGTCAAAAAGTTGATTATCTTTTGCATCTGCCCGAAAAGAAACGGAAACATTTTTCATGGTCACCGTCAGCGGTTCATCCGCACTCGCCTTGACGGCAGACAATTTTTTCACGCCTTTGAAAACAACATTTTCAAGTGTAAGCTCCGTCAGATGCGTTCCCGTTTGGAGCGGAGCGATATCTGCCTCATACCATAGGAAAAATTCCGGGTTTTCAACCACACCGTTTCGGAAAACGATATCGTGATATGGCTCACAACCGGGATAGGTCGTGCTGGCAAAGTGCAGAAAAATGCAGTCCACCCGTTACAAACCTACCCTTGGGCACAATACATCATCGCTGTTTACGGCAAGACAAAATATAATCACGGCTCATATTCTCACCCCGGTGCCGGCAGAATTTCACAATCAGTAATTCTCATCCCCGAATTCAAAGAAGCCGAGCGTACGAAGGCTGTTGATCACACGGTTCAGATAAGCCTTTTCGGCAAGCGGCCAGGAAAAGCCAAGGCGGTAAAGCACATTAGCGGTAAAATTGTTATCAGCAGCAACAGCGTGAAGCTCGGGGCGGTCGTTGGTGATAAGCCCCTGCAGCCTGGCATTGAGCTTTTCGTTGCCGAGCATACGGTAAAAATCCGCATAGTATTCTTTATCGGGCACGGGAGTAATCGTGATACCGCAGCTGTTTGCCGCCTCGATCAGCTGCATTTCATCAAAGCCGAAACGGCTGTCGGCGTGAAAAACAGTAAACTTATCATTCGTGCCTGCAAGCAGAACAATGGCTTCGGCGGTCTTGTCTATCGGCGAAAAGCTCATCGGGTCTGTTGCGTGGCTGATGGGGCATTTCCCGATGGTCGCAAAACCCCGCAGCGCATTGAGGAACGCATTGGTATTGAAGTTGATCTGAAACTCTCCGTCGCTGTACCGCCCCATGAGATTGCCGACACGAATCACCTTGCCGTGCATACCGCTTTGTATGGCTTCAAACATTTTCATCTCGGCACGGTATTTGGAAATGCAGTATTTGTTTTGCATATCGTCAATAACAAACAGCTCATTTTCGTGTATTTTCACCCGCAGACGCCAGCTTTCGGCGGTATGGATTCCGGGAATGGATGTTGTGGAGATCTGAATCATGCGTACATTTTTGGCTTTTGCCGATCGGATAAGGTTTTCGACACCGTGCACATTGATTTTTTCCATGGTATCGTCTGCGGCGTAATGCTTGACACAGGCAGCACAGTTGATCAGTGTATCAAACCGAACCGTTTCAAGGATATCGCAGATCGCATCATCGGTAATATCGGCATCGATCACCGAAATCCGATCGGCAAATTCTTCATCGAAAGTGCTGTCGAAATAATACATGAGCATATTTTTGATTCTTGCTTCGGCGCTCTTTGCCCGACCCTTGCGCAAAAGGCAGATGATCCTGCCTTCATTCGCCCGGATAAGTTCCCTGAGAATATGGATACCGAGGAAGCCTACGGCACCGGTGAGCAACACATCTCCAAGCGGCTCCCGTTCCACCTCGGCGGCAAATTCGATCGAGTTGTATTTCAGCACCTCAAGGCTCTTTGCCTGTGCGGTTTGGCTGCCGGATCCCGCCGATTCCGCTGCGTGGAGCTGCTGAGCTTCCATATATTCCGCAAGCTGTTCGGGCGTGGGGTTTGAGAAAATATCCTGATACTCCAGCCGGAAGCCCTTTGACAGCAGCTGCATGACGGCCTTGGATGCCGAAAGCGAAGTGCCTCCCATTTCAAAGAAATCATCATCGGCATAGTATTCGTCAAGCGACAAAACCGATTTGAACAGATCGCAGAGCTGTTCCTCCAGTGACTTTTTCGGCGGTTTTCTGCCGGATTTTTTATTTTTCTTCTTAATTTCGGGCAAAGCCTTTTTATCAATTTTTCCACTCATGGTAAGTGGCATGGCATCAAGCTGCATCATGGCATCCGGCACCATATAATGAGCAAGCTTTGTTTTCATATATTCACTCAGCCGGGCGATATCGACGGTACGCTCCGCCGTGAAAAAGCCTGCCAGAAAATCCTCAGAGCCGTTGTTGCGCACAATGACCTTGCTCTGCGTGATCCCCTCATAGGTGCCCATGCACTTTTCAATTTCGTCAAGCTCAATGCGGAAGCCGCGAAGCTTGATCTGATTATCCTTTCTGCCGAAAAACTCCACTTCTCCGTCATCGTTAAGGCGCACCATGTCACCGCTGTGATAGGCAGGTCTGCCCCTGAGGGTAAAGAAGGCTTCCTTCGTCTTTTCGGGGAGCTTCATATAGCCTCTTCCCACAAGCTCACCGCATATTATCAGCTCACCGCAGGCATACGGCGGAAGGATGTTTCCGAATTTGTCCGAAACATAAAATTCGGTGTTGGCATAAGGCCCGCCGATGGTGATTTTTTCGCTGCCGTTAAGAAGCTTGGCACAGCAGCTGATCGTGCACTCGGACGGACCGTAACCGTTCAGCACATTGATCGACGGGGAAATCCCCTTGATCTCGCTGTAGAGCGATGCCGGAAAAGCTTCCGCACCGGAAAGGATCGTTTTCAGCTGCTTTACAACAGCCCGGAATTCGGGGAAGCTGAGCATATTGGTAAGAAACGACGGCGTGCACCCCAGAATATCGACCCGGTTTTTTTCCAGCAGCTCGGCGAACAGCCCGGGGTTATGGATATCACGGTCGGATGCGATACAGACGGTTTTGCCGTTCATGAGCATTACCAGGTTATCAATAACCGACATATCAAAAGATACGGAGCTTATGGCAACACTCGTGGTACCGCTCTCGGAGCCGTGATAAAAGGCGTACGGAAAACCGGAAGGCTGTGCGAAGCTTGCAAGGTTGTGATGTTCGATCATGACACCCTTCGGCTTCCCCGTTGAGCCTGAAGTATAAATGCAGTAAACAAGGCTGTCCGGTGAAATATTCAGGTTCAGATTATCCTCGCTGCCGTCCTCGAGCATTTTCTCCACTGTCAGCGTTCGGTACGGTTTGCTGACGCTGAAAAGCTCCGGACGGGAGCGTTTGATTTTTTCAGTTGTGATAACAACCGTGCTTTCCGCATCAACAAGGCAGTATTCCGCTCTGTCATCCGGGTATTCGGGCAAAAGCCCGAGGAATGCACCGCCTGCTTTAATGATGGCAAGCTCGGTAACGGAAAGCTGTGCGGTTCTCTCCAGCATAAATCCGACAACGCTGTCCTTCCTCACGCCGTGCCTGACCAAAACATGAGCCATTCGGTTGGCAAGGCGGTTCAGCTCGCCGAAGGTGAGCGCCGTGTTATGGTCGATCACTGCGGTCCTGTCCGGGTCGGATTCCGCAAAACGCTCAACGAACCGGTTAACGGGAATGTTTTCAAACGCTCTGGCGGTATTGTTGATCTGATTCAGCCTTTGTTCGGCTGCTTCGGAAAGAAGATCGATTTCTTCGGTTCTTTTCTTTTCCGTAAAGCCGCACAGGACATTTTCGAAAACATCCAGCAGATTTTCAATAAATACTCTGTTATACCTTGCGCAGTCGTATTCGGCATCCAGCTCAAATTTGCCGTTTTTCAGGTATACATTCAAAGAAAGCGGTGCCTTGGCGACTGCGGGAAGAACACGGAGAAAATCAGCTTGCTCACCGCAAAGGCTGTTGAAAGCAAAGCTGTCCCCCTGATAGGCAAAAATGATATCCGAACGGATGCCGTATGCGGCAGAAATCTCAGCAAACGAATAGATGCTGTTTGCCATGCTGTTCAGAAGCTGCTGCTGCGTTTCGGATATCATATCCGAAACCGCCCTGCTTTTATCGGTGTGAACCATAACGGGAAGTGTTTTGACAAGCATGGCAACGGAAAAAGCAAGCCTTGAATCGTTGCGTCCGCTGTATATGGTGGTGAAGACCGTATCCTCAAAATTGCCGAAACGGCTGAGCGTAAAACCGAAAGCGGCGTTAAAAAATGCATTGGGCGTGAAACGGTTTTGTTTGCAGAAACCGGTGACCTTATCGGCATCCAGCCGACAGGTGCGGATAACGGATGCCGCACCGCTTTTCCCGTGTTCGGGAGCTTTGGGCGGAAGACAATCCGCTTCACAGCCCTTAAACACGCTTTCATAATAGGCTTTTGCTTTTGTTAAGCGTTCGGAATGACGCATATTGTCTTCATCCACAGCGGTATCATATCCGGTAAACTTTTCTGCCGGTATCTCTTTGCCGCCATAGGCTTTGTCAATATCCGCCAAAAAGATCGCCTGCGAAACGCCGTCCGAAACGATGTGGTGAAAATCCATGAACAGATAATTTCCGTTTTTCGTTTTATATACGGTGATGCGGTAAAGCGGCTCACCGAGAAGCTTAAACGGAACCACCAGCTCACCTGCTCCCGGTACACATTCGCACACCGTTTCTTTTATCTGCGGCTGCGCACCGTCGTTCCGGCGGGCGCGGATATCGCCGTTTTCATCGGCAAACAGCGTTGCCTTAATATACGGATGAGCGTTTATGACCGTTTTTAATGCCGAAACCAGCCGTGAAACATCGACCCTTTCCCCCAATCTGACAAGAAACGGCATATTGTAAGTAACAGTATTCGGTTTTGCGCTGCACTCAACAAAAATGCCTTGCTGCGTCTGTGTGATCGGATAATCGGAACGGATCTCCTGTTCCGTCACAGCTTCCTTCTCCGAGAGAAAAGCCTCGAGCTTTCGTATCGTATCGTTCTGTTTGATATCATCAAGCCTGACGGGCGTATTGAATTCTGTTCCGAGCCGGATGTTCAGCTTAAGAGAACCGATGGAGGTAAGCCCTGCATCAAACAAATCGGTATCAACACCAAAGTCCTTATGCCCGACAATATCCGAAACAATATCAAAAATTTTTCGCTGAACATCGGTTTCGGGCGCAGCAATACACTCGGTGCTTCGTTTCGGCACCGGCAAGGCTTTTCGGTTGACCTTTTGGTTCTGGTTAAGCGGAATTTTTTCGATCTGCATCGTTACCGCAGGAACCATATAGGGCGGCTTGTCTGCACGGATGAAGCTGTTCAGGGCTTCTATGTCGATCGGGGTATCCGCCACCAGATATGCCGCAAGGAATTTTCCGCCGTTCGGGTCATCGAACGCTGCCACAACAGCGTCACGGACTCCGTCAAACCGAAGAATGATTTCCCTGATTTCATTCAGCTCAACACGGAATCCGCGGATCTTTACCTGCCCGTCACGCCTGCCGATAAACTGAAGGTTTCCGTCCGCCGCAAGGCGCACAATGTCGCCCGTGCGGTATACTCTTTCATACCCGACGGTCGTACAGAACGGATTATCTCCGAAGGACTCGGCGGTCTTTTCAGGCCGGTTGAGATAACCTCTCGTTACATGAGGGCCTGCTATCCACAGCTCACCGACTGCACCGGTCGGAAGAAGTCTGCCGATTTTATCAACCACATAAAGCTTCAGGTTATCGACTGCGCTGCCAATGGGTATATCACGGTAGGTGCGGTCGATCAAAAAGCCGCTCGTAATGACGGAGCCTTCGGTCGGCCCGTAAAGATTATATAATTTGAAATCATTCGGTGCATCCAGAGAAGAAAGCTTTTCCCCTGCGACCGAAAGATGCCGCAGCGTTTTCAGACCGCCCAGAAGAGCAAACTGCCTGCCGACCTGAGTGGTCATAACCGAATGAGTGATTCCGTTTTCGTTGAAATAATCTCTTACGGCAAGGAGGTCAAGGCGTATTTCGTCCGGTATAATATGCAGAGCCGCACCCGATGTAACGGCAGGATATGTGTCATAAATATTGGCGTCAAATCCGTAGCTTGCATAAGCGGCGATACGGGATGATCCACCCATATCGTAAAACCGTTTTACAAATGCCGTTGTGACCGCCGCATTTGAGTGGTTATACATGACACCCTTCGGTGTGCCGGTCGAACCGGATGTGTAAAGGATGCAGAACAGATCTTCCGGCTTCGGGGAAGGAAGCTGAACCGCCGCTTGCGGAATATCCGCAGCCGCTAAAACCATAAGCCGTTTACCCGTAAAGCTATCATCAATAAGCTCACTCAGCTCCGGTGTGGTGAGCAGAACGACGGCTCCCGAATCCTGTATCATCAGATTCAGGCGTTCGGGCGGATAAGAGGTATCCATGGGAAGATACGCTCCGCCTGCTTTAAGCACGGCAAGGGAGCACAGGGTTATATATTCATTCCTCGGAACGAGAACAGCGGCAATTTTTTCACGCCCGATACCCGAAGAAACAAGGTATTTTGCCAGACTGTCCGTATATTCGTCCACTTCACGGTATGTATAATTTTTGCCTTTGCAGGACAGGCACACGGAATCAGGGGCTTTTGCAGCCTGCTCACGGAACAGGTCAACAACGGTTTTTTCTGCATCATAGTCCTGTTCGGTGCGGTTAAGCGCCTCCAGCCTTTCAAGGCCTTTTCCGCTGACAAGGCTGATTTCTTTTAATGAGGATGCCTTGAGCATACCGCTCATCGTATCAATAAATAAATCGGTAAAGCTGCGGATAAACGCTTCGGTATAATCGGAAAGCAGATAAAAGCATCTTGCCATATAACCCGTATCGGTTTTCATCAGCATCATTTCAATATCTGCTACGGATGAATCGTAGACGATCACCTCGACCTCGGCGCTTCCGTTTTCAAATTCAACATTACGGAACAGCTCAGACTGATAGATAAATGAAACATTCGTGTTCAGACCATATTGCTCCGCAAGCTTGCCGAATGAAATGCTTTCGTTTTTCTTGGTCATGTAATAATCGTTATAGACCCGTTTCAGATAATCCGCAGGAGCTTCGTTTTCATCATAACGGCAGAGAAACGGCAGCGTTTTCACAAACATTCCGACGGTTTCGCTAAGCCTGCGGTCGGAACGCCCGTGATAAGCGGTGTTGAACGCACTGTATTCGGTTCCGTTGAGCTTTGCAAGCGCATAACCGAACGCACCGAGAATCAGCGCATTTTCGCTCACGGCATTATTTTTGACATATTCCCCGACTTCCTCTGCGGAAATGCGGTTCCCCGCATCGACCCAAATCATGCCCCAATCCCTGTATTCATTCGCTTCCGTCCGGTCGGGAACAGGCTTTGAATTACAGTCAGCTTCGCTGAATTTTGAGTCGAAGTATTCACGGTATTTTTGTTCGGCCTGCACATCGTTCCGGCTTTTTTCGGCTTCGGCGATATCAAATACGGTCAGCTCTTCCTCCGGGCACTCACCGCCGTTATACACCAGAGCGATCTGATTCACAAAACGGTTAGCGGAGGTTCCGTCAAAAACAATATGGTGAACATCAAAAAAGAAAGCGTCGCCCTCGGGTGTGGTCACATATTCAAAGCGATACAGCGGACCGTTTTCCAGATCAAAAGGCCGGCAAAAGGAAGCTGTGTGTTTTTTTATGCTGTTTGCGGAAATCTCGGTCACCTGCACCGGCTTTTCTTCGTAAAGCATGGAAGGGATCCCGCCGGGCGCTCCGATGGTGACAAAAAGTGCTTTATGCTTTGAAGCAACGGTTTTGACCGCCCGAACAAAACGGATCTTATCCGTTTTTGGCGGAAGCAGAATCCGTACCGGAATGTTGTAAAGCGTCGATCCGGGTTTGCCCACACAGTCAAAATAAACCCCGAGCTGCGATTCCGTCAACGGGCAGACGGCGGGTATAAAATCAAAGTGTTCTGCTTTTTTTGTGGTGCTCATATACAATATCCCCTTTGGTGTTCTTCTCTGACAAATGTGTTATAAAATATTATACCATAGAGGCGGAAAAATTCAAGCGGATACGCTCCGCTCCGGCTTTTGCGTCAGGCGAAGTGCCGCCAACACCGGGTGAAATATATACCAAAGGCTTTTCAGCCTGTGATACCGAAATGAGAATGAAAAAAGAACACCACCCGAAAGGGTGGTGCTCTGAAAGAAACGCAGGTTCGTGTATCAATCCAGCAGTTCAATGTCCCTAATTTCCGGCTCATTCAGGCTCATGTGTGCTTTTATTTTTGAAATATATATGCCCCGGTTTTCCGAAAACTTACAGCCCCTTAAACCGGTCTGTTTGCCTGCAGGTCAAAGGTATATTCGCTGTTGAGGTACCATTTGCCGGTGAGGTAATTGTGCGGCCGGAAGATGACCTTATCGGCGTACACTTCCATCTGTGCGCCGGTGCCGGAGCCGGTCAAACCAAACATATTGACGATGCCGAAGGTCGGCAGATTCAGATAAGTTACGCCGTTGACACGCTCCGCATTGGTCAGACCGTAATACTTTTCGACCAGATGGCTCTTGATACCGGCGTGCATATGACCGCTGATATAAAACACATTGTCGTACTTTTCAAGAATGGTCTTGACATCGTATTTTTCCAGTTCAATGCTCGAACCGTCCCAGATCATATCCTCACCGTTGATGTGATCCATGGGCCAATGGCTGACGACAAACACGGGCAAGCCGCTTTTCGTTCCCTCTGCCAGCTGTTCATCCAGCCAGGAAAGCTGCTCCGGACTCATGGTGATCGCATCCCAGCGGTCACCCTCATCTCCCAACACAATAAAGCGATAGCCCTTTACCGTTGTGGAATAATAAATTTTATCAAAGGAATTTCCGCTGTAGGCGTTGTAATAATCAATGCAGTTCTGACGGGCCTGCTCCTTGGTGATGTCGGTCACACCCCGGTCACCGGCATGACCGATGTCGTGGTTGCCCGGCGCGGAAATGACACAGTTCGGTGAAACAGTACAGTGCTTGCTGAAAAGCTCATAATACTTTGCAAGGGACGGCTCATCCGCATAATTGGTCAGATCACCTGCGATCACGACGGAATCAACCGTAGACTTTGCGTTGGAAATGTTTTTGAGAGCCGTGACAAGAAACGCACGGCGAAACAACTCTTTTTCCTCTAAATGCACATCGGAAATCATCGCCACATTCAGCTTGCAATCCGCTTCCTTCGTCTGCGAACCGGGCAATGCAATGCCCGAGGTCGGGATCATGGTCAAAAACAACGCCATCAGAAAAGCCACTGCTTTGTTAAGAAAAGTCTGCATTCTTTTTTCCTCCGTTTTTGTTTATTCGTATTGAATCAGTTCAGCCGCCTGCGGCAAATCCTTTTTAATGCCGCACGCCACCAAAGCGGACAGTACCGCACCGAACGCCGCTTCTTCGTGGTGAAGCGGAATATTCATCGGCAGATCGAGCGCATCGGAAAAGCGTTTTTGCAGCGGAATATTTTTGCGGATCCCGTTACCGGAACCGACAAGGAAAGAAGCTTTACAACCGGCTTCTTTTGCCATTGTCCACAGTTCCTCCACCATACCGTCCAAAAAGCCGTTCATCATAGCGGTCGGCGTGAAATTTTCGATCCCGAGGTTTTGAATTTCGCCGCGCAGGGACGGATCTTCTCTTGTTCCGCACAGGGTCGTGCGAATGTTGAGTGCATCGGGTTCCTGTTCCGTCTGCACGGCAAGAGCCCGATCCATTGCCGCATAGATGTTCTTCGGTTTTTCGCCGTTCACCATTTCACAGCAGGCGGAAAAGAAATCCGCCAAAGCGGCAAATGCCCGACCGCCGCACAGCGAACAGCCGACGGCAAGATTCATATCCTCATTCAGCGGTCGCAGCTCCATACCGGCCGGGTTCATGCCCGGAGAACAAAGCATGGACACCTGACCGCCCGTGCCCATGTTCACCAGCAGCCCCTGCTCCGGATTTTTCATTGAACCGAGGAAACTCGCCTGATTGTCACCAAGAGCGGTGCAGACCTTTGCCCCGTGGTATTCACCGAGCACGGCAAAGGAAGCCGTGACCTGCGGGAACAATTCCCGGTTCAGCCCGGCAGCCTGAATCGCCTTTTCATCAAACGCACGGGTGTTCAAATCAAACAGACCGAAGCTTGCCGCATCGGACGCATGAACCAACGGGGTTTTGCGCCCTGCCAATGTCATGGCGACATAGTCATGGATGGTGCAAAAGCACACCGCATCCTCGGGAACAAGCTGATTACAGGTGTGATAGTAATAAGTGGAACCGCCGAAGCCGCTCGCCATTTTATATCCCGTAAGGTTAGAAAGCTTTACAGCGTAAGTGGTACCGTCCACCGGTTGATCGGCACTCTCATCCTGCCAGGTGTAAAGCGGACTGACCGCTTTTCCGTTCTCGTCCAGATAAACGATTCCGTGCATCTGCCCGGAAACGCCGATGGCGACCGGCGAAAACTCCGCACAAAGCTCCTCACACAATGCCGTCACCTTGCGGAGGATGATTTCGGGAGACTGGATTTTTTCATAGGGCTTTCCCGCAAGAAAGCTGTCGTTCGGAAGCGTCACCGTTTTGCAGATTTTACCGTTTTCACAATCCAGCACAATGCCGCAGACGGTCGTTGTTCCGATGTCAAGACCGATTACTTTCATTTTTCTTCTCCGCTTACAGTTTTGTGGATTCCAGATCCAGACGGGTAATAATATCCTTTTGAATCGCCGGGGAAAGGTCAAGGAAATTGACGAAGGTGCCGTGAATACGCATAATGTAGACACCGCTCGGAGCATATTTTTCCGGGTCAGCCAGCACCTTGCGCAGGGTGTCCGGCGTGGTGATGTTGAAGTAGAGGTAGGACGGAGAAATCTGCGTATTCAGCTCATTGAAGAAAATCGGCTTGAGGATCTTCTGACCGAACTCCGCACCCTTTTCTTCGTAATCCGCACCCTTGAAATATTTCGGGTCAATGCCCAGATGGGAAGCATAGCCGCCGTTGAATTTGCCGTAGGGCAGCTTGAAAGCGGACACCGTGCGGAAACCCAGACCGTTGCCGGCTTCACCGTAAAGCGGATCCACGCCGTAACCGAGCATATCTCTTGCGGCTCTGCCGTCCGGCGTTGCACCGACCCAGTAACCGTAGAGCAAGTGCGTGGACGGACTGGACCAGTCGGCACGGAACGGGTTGCCCAAATAGTTCTTCAGGCTGCGCACCAAATCGGAAATGCGGTCGGCGATCTCAGCCGCTTCATTATCCACACTTTCAATACCGTTGCCGAATTTTGGTGCGGACTTGACAAACGCACGAAGCTCGTCATAGCCCTTGAAGTCCTGACGAAGTGCTTCCAGGAGAGCATCACAATCCTGCTCACGCTCCTGCAAAAGCTTATCAATGGCAAGGAAAGAGTCGGCAATAACGGACAAGCCGTGAATCAGGCAGCCGCTTCCGTTATACTTCGTCCCCTGTCGGTCGGGATGACGGGTATCAATACCGCTGTCACAGCCGCCCATAAAGGCACTCAGGAACGGTACACGCAGATGCGACAGCGCACGGGACGCACCGTTGGCGGCATCCGCCATAAGCTGCGCATACTTTTCGGCGTTGCGATAAAATGCCTCCCGGATATTTTCTAAAAGGCTCTTTGCATCGGGATAAGACACAAAGGTTCCGATTTCTTTTCCGGTGATGGTGGACTTGCCGTTGTTAAGCGTCAGCTCCAGCACCTTGGGCAAATTGAACCAGCTGTTGGTTGTGTTGGCGTTGTCTTTGCCCATGATCAGCGGCTCCTGACAACCGGCGACCGAATAATCCGGCAGATCCTCATCCGCAACGCCGCCGGAGCGAAGTGCTTCAAAAACCGTATCATCATTAAAGAAAGACGGAGTCAGCACGCCGGGCGTGAACATAAACTTGCCCATTTCACGGTAAAGACGATCGGGCGTGTTTTTGTGAAGCTTCACGGACAGAATCGGCTGAGGCAGATTCATGTCGTAATAAGCGTCCATGATGGCATAGCTCATCTCATTGGTCAAATCGTTTCCGTCCACATCACGACCCGAAAGCAAAACATTCTGGGAAATAGCCCAGCTGCGGTCACCGACATTGAAGAAAACGAGGAAGTGGCGGAACAATTCCGCCGCCTGTTCCCGGGTTGCACCGCAGGCGGCACGGTACGGCTCAAACAAACGGTCTGCATTACCGACTGAGAATGCAAACGGATTGGGAGCCTGCTCAAGCGTCATGACCTCCCACAAAAGCAGATAGCACTGCATCGCTTCATACAGCGTTTCGGCACCGTATTCCGGCACCTTGCGCAGGGTATTTTTCATCACCTCAAGCTGAGCCTTGCGTGCTTCACCTGCCTGTGCCTGCTGTGCTTCGGCTAAATCGGCGTAGCGGTGAGCCAAACCGATGGCCGCTTCCAGAACAATGCGAATGGAGGCAAAGGTATCTTTCTTTTCCGCATCGGTTTCCGTTTCGATTTTTCGATCCAGGTCGTTGATCATCGCACGCAGACCGGTTTTAATGGCGGCACGGAAATCGGGGATCAGGTGACCCGTGACCTGTTCAACAAAGAAAGCGACCTCGCCCGTAAAGTCAGCATACTTGTCATACATTGCCATCAGATCACGGACATAATCCCCCTGCTTGGTGCGCTCCCGCATGAGCCGGATCCGCTCCTGCGTAAATTCTTCGTTCGGCTCAATGTCATCAAACACCGCCGTCGGGTCACAGTAACCCGAAAAGGTTTCCACCTGAAAAGCCGGGTTGATCAGCGCATAGCTGCGTGCAAAGGAATCGCTCTGCGTTCCGGCAAAGCAGTTGTTGTCGCTGATGGAAAGCGGCAGCTTTTCCAGAATATTTTTCAGTTCAAGGGCAGCACGCATTTCTTCGGTATTTTCACCGTTTTCAAAGTGCGTTGCTTCCCAGGCAAGCTCTCTGGCACGGAACCAGCCGTCCAGACGCTTTTTAGCACGCTCCTCCCGGAACAAACGCTTTGCCATGGCGGTAATTTCGCCGGGCTGATAAACATTTTCAAAATCCATTCCTGCTTCCTCCTCAGGTTCTTGTCAGCTCGATCGAGCCGGATTTTATGATGGAACAAAAATCATCAAACTGGTCATCCGTGACAAAAGCGTTTTCCATGCGGTATTCTTTTCCGGCCTTTTGCCACTTGTCTTTGCCGTATTCGTGATAGCGCAGCACCTCCAGCTTCATCCCCTCATGCCAAAGCGGTTTCAGGCAGGATACAAACCCTTCCGCATCCTCCTGCGAGGCATTGAAGCCGTTGATGAGCGGTATGCGCAAAAGAAGCTGCTTCCGCTGCGCAGCGGCGGCACGAAGATTGGCAAGCACCGTTGCGTTGCCGATTCCTGTAAAGGCTTTCAGCTTTTCAGAATCATAGTGCTTGAAATCCATTATCAAAAAATCGATCCGCCCGAAAAGCTCTGTCAAACGGGGATGAGTACCGTTGGTTTCCATGCAGGTATGAATCCCCTGCTGTTTGAGCTGCCCGAGCAGGTCGGACAACGCCTCAAACTGAACGGTCGGTTCACCACCGGTGAATGTAACACCGCCGCCGTCAAACATCATCATACGGGAACGAACCGCCAAAGCCAGCAGCTCCTCCGTATCTTCAAAAATCTGCGCCTTTGCCATGCTTTCGGGATTGGAGCACCACGGGCAGTGCAGATTGCAGCCCTGCAGGTGAAAAACCAGGCGGTTGCCGGGTCCGTCCTGTGAATAGTTGAAGCCTTTTTGTAATACGGCAATTTTCAAAACAAACTCTCCTGCTATGTAAGGAAATATAATTATATCTAATAGTACCACAAGGAAGAAAAACCGTCAAGAAAAAAGAGAGCGGTTTTCCGCTCTCAAAAAAAGAAACTTATTTTTCTTTCGGTTTTGCAAAAAAGGATACGATCAATCCGCTGAGCATCGCCGCCGTAATGCCGGCTGCGCCTGCCGTGAGCGGTCCGGTCAGCACACCGAGCAGACCGTCCTGTGCGATCGCCTCTTTTGTACCCTTCACCAGCACATAACCGAAGCCGGTCAGCGGCACGGTCGCACCGCTTCCCGCCCAATCCGCCAACGGCTTATACAGCCCGACTGCGCCGAGCACAACACCGAGCACAACGAATGAAACCAGAATGCGTGCCGGTGTCAGCTTCGTGGTATCAATCAGGATCTGACCGATGGCGCAAATCAATCCGCCGACTAAAAACGCTTTGACAAACAACATAAAAACACCGCCCTTTGTCGCTATTATCAGCGACGGACGGTGAAATTATACGCATCAGACAATATATTTTCGCAAAAACGGAATGTGATTGAGAACCGCCGAAAACACCAGACTGACGGTGAAAATGCCCAGCACCGACACGGGAATAAACCACAGCGGCGAAAAATCCGCACCTGTTATTCCGAGGTTTTTGACCATAAACTCCCGCACCAGCACATGAACCAGATAAACGCCGAAGCTCCATGCGGAAATTTTGGCGATCACACGGGAAGCCCGTTCGGAAAATTTAATTTTTGACACCACATTTTTGAAAAACAGGAACACGGCAAACGCCGATATGGCTGTGTTCGGCAGGAGTGAGGCGTAAGCGGAAGCATCCAGTTCCCCTTTTTTCACGGATAAATCGTAGGTCACGCAAGCCGTAACGGCAAAAGAGGCAAGAGCCAGCGCATAGATACTGCGGCGCAGCCACGGCTTTATTTCGTAATGAGAAAAGTAGTAACCCGCCGCAAAGAAAACGGAAAAGCCGTAAAAGAAAAAGAGATTGGAATTTTTGACCAAATCGTATGTGTAAGGGCGAATGGCTTCGATCTGCGGCAGCTTAGCAAAAATAAAATCGGCAACAAACCCGGCCGCAATAAAATACTCGGTCGCTTTTTTGTCGGCGGTAATCTTTCGCAAAAGCGGTACAGTCAGGTACAACCCGGCAATCATCGGCAAAAACCACAGGTGAAAATGGTTTTCCCGAAACGCCGAATCGAAAATTCTGCCGATGGTTTCACCCTGCAGAACATTGTAACCCCGTCTGCCCCACATCACCGCCGCATACACCACCGACCAGAACAGCCATGCGGTCAGAATACGAACCAGCTTTGTGCCGAAAAGCTTTTTGGCGGTCAGCGGTCTGTCCGGGTCAAGAAAAAAGGCACCTGAAATCATGACGAACACAGGCACGCTGAACCGTACACAGCTGCCGAATCCGTTTGCCTGCATCCATTCGGTTGACCCGAGTGCGTAAACACTTTCCAGCAGCGGTCCCGTGACATGAATGGTGATCATGGTAAGCACGCAGAAAATGCGCAGCAGATCCATCCAAACCAAACGGCTTGATTGGGTTTTCGGCATGAAGATCCCCCTTAAAAGCAACAGGCGATACGGAGCCCCATATCGCCTGTAAATATAAATCAATCACATTTCTTCAAAGTAACGGACAACATCACCGACGGTTTCAAACTTCTCCAGTGCATTATCCGGAACCTCAACCTCAAATTCATCCTCCAGACTGATGGCAAGATCCACCAGATCCAAGCTGTCCGCTCCGAGGTCATCCTTGAGATTGGTTTCCATTGTAACATCGCTCTCATCCAACTCAAGCTGCTTGCAGATAATATCACGAATCTGCTCAAACGGCATTCCTTTTCCCTCCTTTTAACTAAGAACAACCAAATTGTTCTGCCGTGTCGATTTGCGTTTATTATATTAGGCGGTATAGCCGGTTTTGTCAAGGCTTTCCGAAGAAAAAAATGGAATCAATATGCCTTGCCCCAATAAACCAGATGTTTGGCAGGCTTTCCGCAGCAGACGCATTTATCATCAAGCTCTTCCTGCTCCAGCGGAATACAGCGGGAACCGACACCGGTGAGCTCCTTGACCTTGTCCTCACATTCCTCTTCGCCGCACCACATGGCCTTGATGAAGCCGTCGCCCTTTTCTTCGAGCACCTTGCAGATTTCTTCAATGCTCCTGCAGGAATAGGTGCGGTTCTCACGGTTATCGAGTGCCTTTTGATACAATCCGTCATGAACGGCCTGCAGCAGCTGCGGGATCACCGTTTCCAGCTCATCCAGCGACACGCTGACCTTTTCGCCGTTGTCACGGCGGGCAATCACGCAGGCATTGTTTTCAATGTCACGGGGACCGATCTCCAAACGCAGCGGAACACCCTTCATTTCATATTCGGCAAACTTCCAGCCGGGAGAATTATCGCTGTCATCCAGCTTCACACGGCAGAATTTCGCCAGTCTTTCTTTGATTTCATTCGCCTTATCCAAAACGCCGGGCTTATGCTGCGCAACCGGCAGAACGATCACCTGAATGGGCGCCACCGCAGGCGGAAGCACCAGACCGTTGTCGTCACCGTGTGTCATAATGATGGCACCGATCAGACGGGTCGTACAGCCCCAGGAGGTCTGGAACGGATATTCAAGCTTATTCTCTTTGCTGGTGTACTGAATTCCGAACGCTTTGGCGAAGCCGTCCCCGAAAAAGTGGCTGGTACCCGCCTGAAGAGCCTTGCCGTCGTGCATCA
>JAZUJI010000043.1:0-15697 GCA_045642685.1 Acutalibacteraceae bacterium
ATTGGCGAAATTAAGGGAAGAATATCCCGAAAGCAGTCTGCGGGATTTGGGCAATATGCTTTCGGTGAGCCTGAGCCGGTCAGGGGTTTATCACCGGCTCAACAAAATCATTGAATTTGCAAATAACGAATAAACCCGAAAAGGAGGTTCGGTCATGGGCTTTACGCATTTGCATCTGCACAGTGAATACAGCCTGCTCGACGGTGCCTGCCGCATGAAGCCGCTGGTTTCCGCTGCCAAAGAGCTTGGGCAGACAAGTCTTGCCGTGACCGACCATGGCTCCATGTTCGGGATCATCGAGTTTTATAAAGAAGCCAAGGCGCAGGGGATCCGACCGATCATCGGGTGCGAGGTCTATGTGGCAGCCCGTTCCCGTTTTGATAAAGTCCACGGGGTCGATAACGAACGGTATCATCTGGTCTTACTTGCCGAAAACGATACAGGCTATCGCAACCTCATCAAAATCGTGTCGGATGCCTGGACACAGGGTTTTTACACCAAGCCCCGTGTGGATAAAGAGCTTTTGGCAGCGCACCATGAGGGTATTATCGCTCTTTCCGCCTGCTTAGCGGGCGAAATTCCCCGTGCGCTGTCTTCGGGGGATTATGATGCGGCGAAGCGGCTGGCTTTGCAGTATCAGGATATATTCGGGGAAGAAAATTTTTTTCTTGAAATTCAAAACCACGGAATCGGGGAGGAACTGCGTATCCTGCCTTTGCTCAAACGCCTTTCGCTGGATACGGGCATTGAGCTTGTGGCGACGAATGACACGCACTACATCCGCAAGGAGGATGCGAAAATCCAGCAAATCCTCATCTGTATTCAAACAAACCATGTGTTGGGCGAGGATACCGGGCTGGAGTTTGAAACGGACGAGTTTTATCTGAAAAGCGAGGAGGAAATGCGTGCGCTTTTTGCCGATGTTCCGCAGGCGATCGAAAACACGCAGAAAATCGCCGAGCGGTGCAGGGTCGAGATAGAATTCGGCAACACGAAGCTGCCGCATTTTGATGTGCCGGACGGACAGGATCATTTCGAATATTTTGCCGCTCTTTGCCGAAGCGGTCTGAAAAAACGCTATGGGGAAAATCCGCCGCAGGAGTATGTGCAGCGGCTGGAATATGAGCTGGATGTGATCCGCCGTATGGGTTACACCGATTATTTCCTGATCGTTCACGACTTTGTGGATTACGCCAAAAAGCACGATATTCCGGTCGGTCCCGGCAGAGGTTCGGGTGCAGGCAGTATTGCTGCTTACTGCATCGGTATTACGGGTATTGACCCGATGAAATACAACCTGCTGTTTGAGCGCTTTTTGAATCCGGAACGGGTGAGTATGCCGGATTTTGACATTGACTTTTGTTATGAACGCCGACATGAAGTAATCGACTATGTTATTTCCAAATACGGCTCCGACCATGTGTCGCAAATCGTCACCTTCGGTACGCTTGCGCCGAAAGCGGCGGTGCGTGATGTCGGCCGTGTGATGGGGCTGCCCTATGCAACGGTGGATGCAGTTGCCAAGCTGATACCGTTTGAATTGAATAATACGCTGGAAAAAGCCCTCGGCCATTCACCCGAACTGAAAGAACGGTACGAAGCGGACGAAACGGTACGGGAACTGATCGACAACGCCATGAAGATCGAGGGGATGCCCCGCCACGCTTCCAAGCACGCCGCCGGGGTCGTGATCACCCGTGACCCGGTGAAAGAGTATGTGCCGCTGGCATTGAGCGACGACTTTGTCGTGGCGCAGTATACGATGACGGCGCTGGAAGAACTCGGTCTGCTTAAAATGGATTTTCTGGGGCTGAAAACACTCACCGTGATCGATGATGCACAAAAAGCGGTGCGTGAAACACAGCCGGATTTTGATATTGAAGCCATTCCGCTGGATGATGCGGATACTTACCGGCAGTTTTCGGTCGGACAAACCTACGGCATTTTTCAGTTTGAATCGGCGGGTATGCGCTCGGTGCTCATGCGCCTGAAGCCGCAGGTGCTGGAGGATTTGATTGCCGTGATCGCTCTGTACCGTCCCGGTCCGATGGAGTCGATCGACACCTACATCGAAAACCGCAGACACCCCGAAAAAACCACCTACAAAACGGAAAAGCTGCGGGATATTCTGTCGGTGACCCACGGCTGTCTGATTTATCAGGAGCAGGTCATGCAGGTGTTCCGTGAACTGGCAGGGTATTCCTACGGCCGAGCCGATGTGGTGCGCCGTGCCATGTCCAAAAAGAAGCACAGCGTCATGGAGCAGGAGCGTAAAACCTTTATCGCCGGAGCCGGGGAACGGGGCATCGAAGCAAGCGTTGCCGACCGTATTTTTGACGATATGTCCTCGTTTGCATCTTATGCTTTCAACAAATCCCATGCGGCGGCATATTCTTTGGTTGCGTACCGTACCGCATACCTCAAATGCCATTATCCGTGTGAATTTATGGCGGCATTGCTGACAAGTGTGCTGGATCAGACGGCAAAGCTTTGCGGTTACATCGGTGAATGTGAACGCTTGAAGATCCGTGTGGAAAAACCGGATGTCAACCGTTCTTTTGCCGGTTTCCGGGCTAAGGACGGCGGGATCCTGTTTGGCTTGCTTGCAATCAAAAATCTCGGCCGTACGCTGATAAAGACGATCGTGGAGGAACGGGAGGAAAACGGGGAATATACTTCGTTTTATTCGTTTTGCAAGCGAATTTACGGCAGCGGGTTCAATCGCCGTGCGGTCGAGAGCCTGATTTTCGCCGGTGCGTTGGATTGCTTTGCCCTTAACCGCCGTCAAATGCTCATGATGCTGCCGGGTATTACAGAGGAGCTTGAAGCGCAGCGAAGCAGTCAGTTAGGCGGACAGATGAGCTTTTTCAGCCTTTTGGGTGAAGCGGAACAGCAGGGCTCCGATGTGCCGGATGTGGATGATTTGCCGCAGGAGGAGCGGCTTTTGCGTGAAAAAGAGGTGCTCGGGTTTTATGTCAGCGGGCATCCTGTGGCGCAGTATGCCGAAACAGCCCGGAGGCTTGGCTGCACGGAGTTGTTCGAACTGACCGATGCGGCTTCCTTTTCCGATAATGACCGGGTAAAGATCCTCGGTATCATTACCTCGGTCAAAAAGAAAATGACCAGAAAAAACGAAGAGATGGCGTTTATTACGGTGGAGGATATGACGGGCAGCACAGAGGTGCTTTTGTTCCCGAAAACCGTTGCGGAAAACCGTGCGCTGATCCAGCCTTCCAATGTTGTTTTCATCAGCGGCCGTCTGAGCCTGCGGGAGGATCGTGACCCGAGTCTGGTGTGTGAACAGCTTTCACCTTGCCCGAGCGGTGCGGAGATACCGGTGCAGCCGAAGAAGAAAACGGTTCACGGCTTGTTTCTGCGGGTGGAAACCGACAAC
Organism: Acutalibacteraceae bacterium; assembly: GCA_045642685.1. Classification (GTDB taxonomy): domain Bacteria; phylum Bacillota; class Clostridia; order Oscillospirales; family Acutalibacteraceae; genus UBA8612. Next base: position 3,395 of record JAZUJI010000043.1, read on the forward strand.
TGCGAGGCAAAAAAACGGGTGGAAAACCTCTTGTCGATTTTCGAGGGGAGAACCCCGGTTTACTACTATTTTTGTGATTCCGCAAAATATGCGGCGGCAGGTGCGGCAACGGAACCGAATGAACCTTTGATCCGGGAACTGAAACGGATCTTAGGTGAGAAAAATGTCGTAATTCAATAGAAGAAAGCGAAAAACGCTTGACATATATTTGTATTGGGTGTATTATATTTTGCATTATGTGAGCGATTTGTCTAAGGAGAGAGCAAAATGAACAAAATCGGTGTTTTAACAAGCGGCGGAGATTCTCCCGGCATGAATGCGGCGGTTCGTGCGGTCGTGCGCACGGCTTGTTATTTGAATATGCAGGTCGTCGGTGTCCGCTACGGCTACAAGGGTCTTCTCACCGAGGATTTTATTGATTTGAATATGCGCAATGTCTGCGATATTATCCATCGCGGCGGCACCAAGATTTATTCGGCTCGCTGCCCGGAATTCCGTGAAAAAGAATCTGTGCTCAAGGCAGTCGAAAACGCCAAAAAGCACGGCATCGAGGGTCTTGTCGTCATCGGCGGTGACGGTTCGTTCCGTGGTGCCCGGGATTTGTCCAACTCCGGTCTGCCGACCATTGCCATGCCCGGCACGATCGATAACGATATCGTCTGCACCGATTATACCATCGGCTTTGATACCTGCCTGAACACGATTCAGGAGCTGGTCGATCGTCTTCGTGACACGATCGAAAGCCACAGCCGCTGTTCGGTGGTTGAGGTTATGGGCGCAAGAGCCGGTTATCTGACTTTGAATGCCGGTATCGCCGTGGGTGCTACCGCCATCATCATCCCCGAAATTCCCTATGACATCGAAAAGGATGTCATCAATAAAATCCTTCGTACCAAGGCAACCGGCAAAAACCACTTCATCATCATGGTTGCCGAGGGTGTCCGTTTCCGTGACGGCATTACCGTTGACCAGATCGCTAAGGAAATCGAAGCAAAGACCGGTATTGAGACCCGTGCGACCGTGCTCGGTCATATGCAGCGCGGCGGCTCTCCTTCGGTGCGTGACCGTGTCCGTGCCAGCGAAATGGGCAATAAAGCCGTTCATTTGCTCAAGGATGGCTCCAGCAACCGTGTTGTTGCGGCGAAGGGCGAATTGATTGTCGATTACGATATCAATGAGGCACTTGAAATGAAAAAGACCATTGACATGGATCTTTACAACTGTGCCATGGAAATTTCTCTTTGATTTGTTTCTTTTAGGCGGATGGCTTTCGGGTCGTCCGCTTTTTTGTTTGTTTTTCTTGCCTTTTTGTTTCAGATATAGTAAAATATCTGAAGATTGGCGGTGTATGATTTGTATCAGGAACAATTTGTTGAATTACGAAAAAAAGCGATCGAAAAACAGTTCGGCCGCATGAACGATATGCAGCGCAAAGCAATTTTTCAGACGGACGGTCCGGTGCTTGTTCTGGCGGGAGCCGGCAGCGGCAAAACCACGGTTTTGGTCAATCGCATCGCCAACATCATTCGGTTCGGCTCGGCTTATCGGTCTGACACGGTTTACGGCACGGTCGATGCACAGGATGTGGCGGCTTTGCAGGCGTATCTGAATGGCGATGAATTTGCCTATGCGCCGATCGAACGGCTCATGCGTGTCAATGCGCCCCGTCCGTGGGAGATTCTGGCGATCACCTTCACCAACAAGGCGGCACGGGAGCTGAAAGACCGGCTGGAAGCGTTTCTCGGCGTGGAAGCGCAGGATATCTGGGCGGCGACCTTTCATTCCGCCTGCGCCAGAATTTTGCGCCGTGACGGGGAAAAACTCGGCTTTTCCAATCATTTCACGATTTACGATACGGATGATTCCAAAAAAGCGATGAAGGAGTGCCAGCGTGCGCTGAATCTGGATGAGCGGTTGATTTCGCATAAATCTGCTCTGAATGAAATCAGCCGTGCGAAGGACAGTTTGATCAGCCCCGAAGAATATGAACGCAGTGCCGGTGCCGATTTTGCCAAACAGAAAATCGCACAGCTCTACAAGCTGTATCAGGAAAACCTGAAAAAAGCCGATGCAATGGATTTTGATGACATTATCTATTACACCGTAATGCTTCTTGAGCAAAACCCCGATTTGCTGGAATACTACCAAAACCGATTCAAATATATCATGGTGGATGAGTACCAGGACACGAACCATGCGCAGTACCGTTTGGTCAGCCTGCTTGCTTCTTCTCACCAGAACCTCTGTGTCGTCGGTGATGATGATCAGAGCATCTATAAATTCCGTGGCGCAACCATTGAAAACATTCTCAGCTTTGAATCGCAGTTTAAGAATGCGGTCGTGATTCGTCTGGAGCAGAATTACCGCTCTACACAGAATATTCTCGATGCGGCGAATGCCGTGATTGCCAACAACACGCAGCGCAAGGGCAAGAATCTGTGGACGGATCAGGGCAGCGGCGAAAAGGTGATTGTCAACACGGCATACGATGAGCAAACGGAAGCCCGCTTTATTGCCGATACGGTGCTCAACGGGGTTGCAGCAGGCGGTCATTTCAGTGATTACGCAGTGCTGTACCGGGCAAATGCGCAGTCCAACAGCGTAGAAAATGCGTTTGTCCGTGCAGGTGTGCCGTATTCGATTTTCGGCGGTCACAAGTTTTATGACCGAAAGGAAATCCGGGATGCGATAGCGTATCTGACGGTGCTGAACAATCCGTCGGACGATATTCGTCTGCGCCGTATCATCAACGAGCCGAAACGGGGGATCGGTGACACCACGATGGCTCATGCGGCGGATATTGCCAATTCACTCGGAATCAGTCTTTTTGAAGTAATCAAAAATGCCGAAGATTATCCGTCACTCAGCCGTTCGGCGGTTAAGCTGAAAGGTTTTACGGGCATGATGGAGGACTGTATTGCCAAAGGAGAGGAGCTTTCCCTGCGTGAATGGTTTGACTACTGCATGAAAGTGAGCGGATATGTCGATTCGCTTTCTCTCGACCCGGCATCTTATGCCGACCGTCTGGCGAACATCAACGAGCTCGCCGGCAACCTTGACCACTATTCCGAAGAAAACGATGAACCGACCCTGACCGGTTTTCTGGAAGAAGTGGCTTTGATGACGGATATTGATAACCTCAACGAGCAAAGCGACCGTGCCGTGATGATGACCATTCATTCGGCAAAGGGTCTGGAATTTAATACGGTGTTTATTGTCGGCATGGAGGAGGGCGTTTTCCCGGGGATGCAGGCGGTTTATGATCCGTCCGAAATCGAGGAGGAACGCCGCCTGGCTTATGTCGGTATCACACGGGCAAGAAAGCAGCTTTTTCTCACCAAGGCAAAATCCCGCTTACTTTACGGCTCGACCACCTTTAACCGCCCGTCACGCTTTTTAGAGGAAATTCCGGGGGAGCTTATCAAAGCGACCGGCGTGAGCGAGCGGACGGCAAAGCCGGCTGCCGGCGGCTTTTCTTCACCGAAAGCAGCTTCTTCCACACCGAAAACGGGTCTGGCAGGGCTGAGATCCGTTTCCTCACCGAAGCCGTCTGCTCCGGCTGAAATGGATTTTGCAGTGGGAGATACGGTTGAACACGGCACATTCGGCACCGGCGTTGTGCTGTCGGTGAAAAAGGTGGGCAACGTTGCACTGCTTGTAATTGCCTTTGTATCAACAGTCACCAAAAAGCTCATGGGGTAATTCGCCAAACTTAAAAAGGTATAAATTTATTTTTATAGGAGATGTCAGCTATGTTAAAAACGATTCCCAACGGTGTATACCCGACCATGATCACCCCGTATACGGCAGATAACAAGATTGATTATAATGCCGTGGAACAGCTTCTCGACTGGTACAGCCGAAAGGGCTGTGACGGTATTTTTGCCATTTGCCAGTCCAGCGAGATCTTTTTCCTTTCGTTTGAGGAGCGTTATGAGCTTCTGAAATTCGTAATGGCACACGCTCCGAAGAATCTTACCATTGTTGCCTCCGGCCACACCGCCGATGACCTGGATCGCCAGCTTTACGAAGCGCAGAAGTTCATTGACCTCGGTGCAGAGGGTTATGTTTTCATTTCCAACCGTCTTGCCGGGCAGGATGAGAGCGACGATGTGTTCCTGAAGAATACGGATAAATTCCTGGAAGCTCTGCCCGACACATCGTTCGGTATTTATGAATGTCCTTATCCCTATAAGCGCTTGATGATGCCGGAAACACTCGGCAAGCTTGCCCGCACCGGTCGTTTCTCTTTCCTGAAAGATACCTGCTGCAGCCTGAAAATGATTCAGGAGAAGCTGGATGCCGTCAAGGGAACCGATTTGAAGATTTATAATGCCAATGCCGCCACGCTGCTGGAAAGCCTGAAGATGGGCTGTGCCGGTTATTCGGGCGTTATGGCAAACTTCCACCCCGAAATTTATGCGTGGCTTTGCAAAAACTTTGAAAAAGAGCCGGAAAAGGCAGAGCTTGTTCAGTCGGTTCTCGGCTATTTCTCCGTGACCGAGCGTCAGGTCTATCCCATCAACGCAAAATATTATCTCGGTCTGGACGGCTTGAAGCTCGGCTATACCTCCCGTGCACGCAGCGTGGATGATTTTGGCGAAAGCAGCCGGATGGAAATTCAGCAGATGAAAGTCGTTACGGATTTTGTCAAAAAGACGCTGGATATTCAATAATTTCAAAAGGAGCTTTGTTATGAAAACTCGTTTGAAACAGATTCTGTGCCTTGTTTTATCACTTGTTATCGTATTCACCGCAACGGCGGTTTGCTATGCCGATGACGGTAAATGCCATTGCAAAAACACCCCTGTCGTATATGTGACCGGAATCGGCGGCGGACTTTATCTCGACAATGCAGACGGCACAGAGGAACACGTGTTTCCGCCGAGCACCGGTTCTATCGTAAAAGCACTGTTCCGCCTTCTTCCGTTTCTTCCGCTGGCTTCGTTCTGCGGTGACTGGAGCATTTTTGAGCGTGCGCTGTCTCTGGCGGCCGGTGAGGTCTTTGAACCGCTGCGCTGCGATGCCGACGGTAATTCGGTTTATAACATAAAACCGGATGCGAGTGATGAAGTGATCCGTTCGGATCATAACAATCCCAATCATCGTTATGAGTTTGGCTATGATTGGCGGCTTGACCCGCTGGAAACGGCTGCTGAGCTGGATAAATACATTGATTCGGTTCGTAAAGTGACCGGGCACGATAAGGTTATTCTGGAAAGCTACAGCGAGGGCGGAGAAATCTGCCTTGCCTATATCGGCGTGTACGGCGGCGAAAAGATCGAAAAGTATGTGACCCGCTGCCCGGCTTTTCAGGGCGTGAGCGTTGTCGGTTATATTTTCACCGGCAAAATTCGTGTGGAAGCCGAACAGACGGTAAACTTCCTCCATACGATCCTTCCCGTGACCCTCGGCGAAAACAAAGCCCTTACCGGCGCAATCAAGGTTTTGCAGGTGACCGGGCTTATCAACGGGTTGTGCAAATTGGTCAACCGCTTTATTGAGGATAATTTTGACGGTTTCTATGAGCATTTCGCTCTGCCGTATTTCGGCTATATGCTCGGCGTTGCTGACTTCACACCGGATGAGCTTTACCCCGAGGTTCGTGCAAAATTTGCCGAAAAAACTTACCACAAAATTTATTTGGAGAAAATGGACAAGTACCATGAAATGCAGAAGAACGCCAAAGAGATTTTGACCAAGGCCGTTGACGGCGGCATGAAAATCTGCATCGTGTCCAATTACGGCTGCTACGCCATGCCCTTTGTCGGCAACAACGCCTATCAGTCCGATTCTCTGATTGATTCCGCAAAATCCAGCGGCGGCGTGACCTTTGCACCCATTGGCAAAACACTCGGTGCGAACTACACGCAAAAGGTGGATGACGGACATGATCACCTTGCACCCGATGGCAGTGCGGATGCATCGACCTGTATGTTCCCGGAATACACATGGCTGGTAAACGGCTTCTGCCACTGGAATTCGCCCAAAGCACTGCTGAAATGGCTTATCCGTTATGACGGTCAGCCTACCGTGTTTACCGATTCCCGTTATCCGCAGTTTTTGGTCGGAAACGCACAGGATGAAAGCGTTTCTCCCATGAAATAATGATGATGTAATATCATCCCCCGAACGATGCTTTTTGTGCCGTTCGGGGATTTTTTCTTTTTGACCGACTGAAAATGACCGTTTTTTTGCGCCCTGTGTTGTATGCTTGGAGCATAAAGGGGTTGGAAAATGAAACAGGTCATTTATGTGGATGTGCTTTTGGCACTGAATTTGCTTTTATCGTTTTTTCTGCTTTCCGCATCTGCAAAGCTTGCCGGTGAGCGGGTGACAATACGGCGAATGCTGCTGGGCAGTTTTTTGGGCAGTGCCGTGTCGCTGACGATTTTTTTACCGCAGAGCAGTATTTTTCTCGGCTTTCTTTTCCGCGTGCTGTTCCTTTTACCGATCGTTTGGGCGACCTTCGGGTTCGGCTCGTTCCGGCGGTTTGCCCGGCTGTGGCTCATTCTTGCCGGGGTCAGCTGTCTGTTTGCCGGGCTGCTGGTCGGCGTATGGTTTTGGCTCAAACCGAGTGGTCTGGTTTTGCGCAACGGAGCGGTTTATTTTGAGATCGGTTTTTTGCCGCTCGTGTTGGGCTGCGGTGTTTTCTATGCGGCGGTTTGGCTGTTCCGGCGTTTCCTCTCAAAGCGAAACCACGAAAAAGCGGTATGCTTTGTCCGGTTTGAACATGACGGGAAAATATTCACCTGCAAAGGGATGGTAGACACCGCCAACACGCTCAGAGATCCGTTTACAGGTCAGGCGGTGCAGGTCATTTCCGAAACACTGGCTCAGCGTGTGATACCGGTTTACGGCAGCGAACCGGCACGGGAATTGATGCCGGGAATGCGCCTGCTTCCCTGCGTTACCGCCAACGGGGACGGTATGCTGCAGGGCTTTGATGTCTCCTCTTTTTCGGCAAGGCAGCAGCAGGAAACAGCGCACCTGTCCCGTACGGTGCTGGCTGTTTCCTCCAATCAGCTTTTTTCGCAGGGGTGCGAGATTTTAGTCAATGCAACAGTTCCGTTTGAGGCGGAGAAAGGCGGAAAGAAATATGAAAATCATTCAATGGGTTCGTCGGCTCATCCAAAACCGAAAGGCAAAAAGAAACGGTCAGATCCATTACATAAACGGTCCCGAAACACTTCCGGCACCGCTGGATGCAGGGCAGGAGAAGGAGTTGATGGAACGGATCGCACAAGGGGATGAGCAGGCAAGAGAACCGCTGATCGTGCATAACCTCCGCTTAGTGGTCTACATTGCACGCAAATTTGAAAACAGCGGTGTCGGCATTGAGGATTTGATTTCCATCGGAACGATCGGCTTGATCAAGGCAGTCAACACCTTTCGGCCGGATAAAAATATCAAGCTTGCCACTTATGCTTCCCGCTGCATCGAAAACGAAATTCTGATGCATATGCGAAAAATTTCCAACAGCCGCACGGAAATTTCCATTGATGAGCCGCTCAATGTTGACTGGGACGGCAATGAACTGCTGCTGTCGGATATTCTGGGGAGCGAGGGCGATGAGGTGAATGTGGATCTGGAGCGGCAGGATGAAACCGATTTGCTGCTGCACATCGTCAACCGTCTGGATGAACGGGAGCATCGCATTATGTGCCTGCGGTTCGGCTTGGGCGGCGGAAAAGAATATACACAAAAGGAAGTTGCGGATATGCTCGGCATTTCACAGAGCTATATTTCACGGCTGGAAAAACGGATCCTCCGGGAAATCCGGGAAGAACTGGAACGGGCTTATTCCTGACGAAAAAGCATTTTCACTTGACATTTTCATTTGACAAAGTACAATGCTCTATGTGGGGCGGCTGCAAACCCGGAATATACCGGCATGACCGCAGCACAGCTCGAAAACACATAAAGCAGGTGTGAAAAATGACAAATATCGAATGGTTCAAGCAGGCGAAATACGGGATGATGCTTCACTGGGGGCTGTATACGCTGCTGGGCGGAGAATACAAAGGGCAGAGAGTGCGTGATTATGCGGAATGGATACAGTCCTACTTTCGTATTCCGGTTTCCGAGTATGAAAAATTGACGGCGGCATTTAATCCGGTCGGTTTTGATGCTCAGGAGTATGCGAAAACCGCAAAAGACTGCGGTATGAAGTATATTGTCATTACCGCCAAACACCACGACGGCTTTGCCATGTATCATTCAAAATGTGATAAATTTAATGTATATGACGCAACACCGTTCCACCGTGACATACTGGAAGAGCTTTCATTTGCGTGCAAAAAATACGGTTTGAAATTGGGAATATACTATTCGCAGGATCTTGACTGGCATCATCCCCATGGAGGAGGCTATCTTTCCAACCATCTCGGCAACAGCGGAACCACATGGGATAACAGTTGGGATTTTAATATGGATAAAAATTTTGATATATGCTTTGAGGAAAAAATTCTGCCGCAGATCAAGGAAATTATGACCTCATACGGTGATTTGTGCCTTGCCTGGTTCGATGTTCCGATGACGATTTCCGCAGATCAAAGCGAGCGGATCTACCGAACGGTAAAAGAGCTTCAGCCGGACTGCCTGATCAATTCAAGGCTGGGGAACGGCAAATACGATTATGTTTCTCTCGGAGATAATGAAATACCCGAAAGTATGGAGTTGGCAGCGGATAAGGAGATCGATTACCGTGACATCGGCGGAATCAAGCCGTCCCCGTTTTCACTGTATGAAAGTGCGTGTACGCTCAACGATACATGGGGATTTTCCTATTATGACAAAAACTGGAAATCGGCAGAAATACTCAGCCAAAACAAAGCCCATTTGAATTCCCTCGGCATCAATTATCTTCTGAATGTCGGACCGGATCCTTTGGGAAGGATCCCCACGGAAGCAAAGGAGCTTTTGAAAAAAATCCGGTAAACCCGTTCGGCTTGTTGAAAAATTACATACGGCTGCGCAGACCTCCGGAGCGGTACAGAACGGATGTGCCGCTCCGGAGGTCTGTTTTTTATTAGCTTTTTGTGTGCGAACAAATGTCCTACACAAGATATGGAGCAGCTGCGCAGCCTTATTGAATTCGACAAAATTTTCTAAAATTTTTTTTGCTTTTTTATTGACTATGGGAGCTTGGTTTATTATAATGAACATACAAGTGGAGCAAAATACAATAGATTAAGAGCAAAAGAACATAGAAAAGGAGTGAGCAGCGTGGCATATATGAAATTCAAAGGCACCTATATGCATGGATTAGATGCCAAAAAGCGTATGTTCATTCCGGCGAAGTACCGTGAGGCGCTCGGCAGCAGCTTTGTTATCTGCCGTGCTCCGCTCCCGAATATCGGCATTTATGTTTTCCCCGAAGAAACATGGGACGAGCTTTGTGACGAGCTCAACACCAAAAACGCACAGGGCGAGCTGACTGCCGAACAGGAATGGGAAAGAAGAAACCTGTACCGTTATTCGGAAGATGTCACAATGGACAGTCAGGGGCGTATCACCATCAGCCCGCAGATGTGCAGCTATGCCGGGCTTGAAAATGAAGTAATGATCATCGGCAACATGAAACGCCTTGAAATATGGGATCCGTCAACCTTTGAACGCATTGAGCAGGAAAGCCTGAACGGTGCGGCGGTCGGTACCCCGAAGCTGAACTTTTAACAGGAGAACGGCAGATATGGAATTTCATCACATTCCCGTTCTTTTCCACGAAACCATTGATGCGTTGAACATCAACCCGGACGGTGTTACCGTGGATTGCACCGCAGGCGGCGGCGGACACAGTGCGGCAGTGCTGGAGCGTCTTTCCGAAAAGGGTCGGCTGATTTGCATTGACCGTGACCCGGATGCCGTTTCTGTTCTGCAAAACCGCTTCGGCACGGACAAGCGTGTGACGGTCGTCCATGAAAACTACAGCAACATTTCCTCCGTGCTCCGTTCTCTCGGTATATCCGAAACGGATTCCGTTATGGCAGACCTCGGTGTCAGCTCTTACCAGTTAGACGAGGCTTCACGGGGCTTTTCGTTTCATCACGATGCTCCCCTGGATATGCGTATGACTCGCATCGGCCAAAGTGCTGCCGATTTGGTCAACACCTTGCCGGAGGATGCTCTTCGCAGGATTTTATTTGATTACGGGGAAGAAAAGTTTGCTCCGAGAATTGCGGCGGCGATCGTAAAAGAAAGACAGATTGCGCCGATCATGACCACGCTGCAGCTCGCCGAGATAGTCCGTAATGCTTACCCGGCAGCAGCAAGACGAAACGGGCATCCGGCTCGCAAAACCTTTCAGGCATTACGCATTGAAGTTAACGGTGAACTCGCCGATCTTCCGTCGGCGATTCAGAATATGTTCCATTCGCTGAAACCGGGCGGCAGGTTGGCAATCATCAGTTTCCATTCGCTTGAAGACAGAATAGTAAAAAACACATTTGCATCCTTCACGGTTGGTTGCACCTGCCCGCCTGAATTCCCGATTTGCGTTTGCGGAAAAAAACCGCAGGGCAAGATCTGCTTTAAGCCGAAGACGGCGGATGCAAAGGAATTGGAAGAAAACCAGCGCAGCCGCAGTGCAAAGCTCAGAGCCATTGAAAAAATTATTTACTGATTAGGGGGATCCTCGCCATGGCCGCTTATCCGAACAACGCAGCTTATGATTTTTCTGCGTTTGAACCGGCGAAAAAAAGAAAAGCAGCAAAGGCTCCGGCTCAGCCGCATCTGGTCAAGTCGAGAAGACCTGTTCGCAAAACCAAAGAGCAGCTCATGGCGGAACGCAGAGCATCACGCTTAAAGGTGTTGGAATTTGTTGTTGTTGCAGCACTTTGTATGGCTTTTATTGCACCGAATATTTTCAGCCGTGTTAAGGTAAATGAATTGAACGGTCAGGTCGTTGCCATGAGTAAGCAGCTCAACGAAATGAAGAGTGAAAACACCCGATTGAGCATGGAGTTAAAGTCCAAAATTTCCGTGACCAATGTGCAGGATTATGCCGAAAATGTGCTTGGCATGGTGAAAAGAGACCGTTATCAGGTTTATTACTTTGATATTGAAAGCGGGAACGAAATTCTTCCGGCTCAATAATCATATCTTCATTCATACATCAATAATTATATTATGGAACTGCGGAAGGTGGTTTTCTTCCGCAGGAACGGAAGTCGGTCGCTTAGCCGAACTTCCGTTGTTTTGCTATTAGGAGGAGGGGTATCGGTGTCTCGAAAACTGTCAAAAGTGATGCGCAAGAGAGCCTGGAGTGTTCTTGCGGTCCTGATCATTCTCGGCTTCGGAACCGGTATTGTTCGCCTGGCGAAATTACAACTGTTCGACGGTGAAATGTATCGTGCCAAGGCTGAATCACAGCAATTGGGTGATCGAAGCGTACAGGCACTGCGCGGAACGATTTATGACTGCAATATGCGTCCGCTTGCCCAAAGCGCAACTGCGTGGAAGGTTTATATCGACCCGTCAAATATCAAAAGCGAGAAAATCAAGAAGCTGGAGAAAGAGGATCCTGAAAAAGCACAGGCCGCTTTGGAAGAACGCCGTAAACTGATCGCCAAAGGTCTTTCTGAGATTTTTGGTTTGGATGAAGCTGATATTTTAGAAAAAACGGAAAAGATAAAGAGCGGGTATCAAAAAATCAAGGCTCAGGTTGCACTTGAGGAAAAGCAAAAGGTCAGCGACTTTATTGACGAAAACAAATTATACGATTGTGTCGGGATCGAACCGGATTCCAAACGCTATTATCCGTTCAAATCGCTTGCCTCCACGATCATCGGCTTTACCGGTGCGGATGATGTCGGCATTGAGGGCTTGGAGCATAAGTATGACACCGAGTTGACCGGTATTCCGGGGCGTGTGATTTCTGCCAAAAACGGCGCAATGGGCAGTATGCCGATCGAATACACCGCCTCCTATGAGGCGCAGCAGGGCACAAGCCTTGTTCTGACGATTGACGAAACCATTCAAAGCCTGTTGGAGAAGGAACTGACCAAGGTGTACGAAAGCAGCAAATCCAACGCCGCATACGGATTGGTCATGGATGTAAAAACAGGTGCCATTCTGGCCATGTCCAACCAGCCGGACTATGACTTGAATGACCCGTATACGATTTTGGATGAGGATGTGCTGGCAAAGATCAACGGTATTTCCGATCCGACTGAGCGCAATGAAGCCGTCAGTCTGGCTCGGCAGGCGCAATGGCGTAACCGCACCATCAGTGACACCTACGAGCCCGGCTCGGTTTTTAAGGTCATCACGCTGGCGGCTGCTTTGGAGGAGGGTGTCGTC
>JAZUJI010000044.1:0-27950 GCA_045642685.1 Acutalibacteraceae bacterium
GGAAAGCTGTTGAAGCTTTTGCTTGAAGCCGTGATGGATGAAAAAGTGAAAAACAAGGCAGAGGAGCTGCTGAAATACGCCGAAACCAACCTTAATTATTAACAATTTTTGAACTTTTTTAACTTCCCCCTGTTGACGAAAAGAAAATATATGTTATAATATTGCTGAATTTACCCGGAATGAAAAGGAGAGAGAAAGATTATGAAAGAAAAACTTCGCAACGCACTTGCTATTTTGTCCTGCGCTGTGCTGACTTTTACCGCAACCGTCACCCTCTGCGCAGCGGATGAAATCCCGGATGTCACGACGGCACCCGTGACCACCAAGGCACCCGAAACCACGAAGGCACCCGAAACTACAAAGGCGCCCGAAACCACCAAAGCACCCGAAACTACCAAAGCACCCGAAACTACCAAAAAGGACGAAACCACCAAAAAGGACGAAACCACCACAGAAGATTATAAAATCGTAACCTTTGACGACCGTCCGACCACCACCAAAAAAGCGACAACGACAAAAAAAGTTACGACCACCAAGAAAAAAAGCAGCAACAAAAAATATACCACGAAGAAATACACCGTAGCCGCCACAGAAGCTGATATAGAAGAAATCAGCTCCGACATGGAAGAAACCACCACCGAGTATGTTGACATTTATACCCTCGCCGATGATTTCCTGCTGGAAGAAGAAACCAGCGAGGAAGAAAAAGAAAAATCCGGTGTGGATGTCAAGAAGGTCGTCATCATCGCCGTTATCGTTGTTGCGGTTGCCGGTGCCGGTGCCTGTCTGGTTATTTTGAGCAAAAAGCAGTAAGCCATAACAAATAATCCTTATGCGGGGCTGTGTCGGTGCGATACAGCCCCTTTTTCGGAACGAAAGGGGAAAGCCGATGAAAAAACGGTTTTGTGCAGCAATCATTCCGGTTTTGCTTATCATGAGCCTTTTCAGCGCACAGGCAGTCGATTTTTCCTGCTCCATGCCTGCGGTGCAGGGCGGCAGGAAGGAACAGCTCAGCCTTTGTGTGGATGAAAATTCTCAGCTCTATACGGCGGAATTTGTGCTGACCTATGATACGGACAGCTTTCGTTACACCGGCAGCTTTGCGCTCGGTGAAGCGTGCGAGGGTCTGTCGCCCTATTTGAATGTAACGCAGACGGAAAAAGGAAAAATCAAGATCGTTTATACGGCAACGGAACCGCTGACGGCAGGCGGTGCTCTTTGCACGCTTGAATTCCGGGCAAGCCGCCATGCCGGACAGGGTCGGTTCGATTTGACGGCGGAACACGCCGAAACCTTTGACGGGAAAGCGATCCGCCGCCTTTCCGCTGCGGCGCAGGGAGCACAGGTGACGATTGAAAAAAGCGAGAGGAACACGCTTGTTTTTGCTGTTGTCGGCGGTGCGGTTTTGTTCGTTGCACTCGGTGCGGTTTTGCTTGTCGTCAAGAAAAAGAGAGGATGAATTTCATGCGCCATTTTGTTTGCGGGTCGGATTGGTGGACGGATTGCGACGATGCCGTCGCTATGCGCCTGCTTGCCCGTGCGTCAAAACGGGGTGAAATCAAGCTCGAATGTGTCGGCATCAATGCCTGCATGGAGGCTTCGTTCGCCTCTCTCGTGTCGTTTTTTCATTTGGAAGGCATTGACAACCTTGCCATCGGCTTAGATCGTGAGGCAACGGATTTCGGCGGTCATCCGCCTTATCAGAAACGCCTGGCGCAGCGGTGTGAGTCAAATATCACCAACGAAGATGCGCCGGATGCGGCTTTGCTGTATCGGAAGGTGCTTCGGGAAGCGGAAGAACCGGTTGAAATCATTGAAATCGGGTTTCCGCAGGTGCTCAATACGGTGCTGGAGCGTGAACCGGAGCTGTTCGCCGAAAAGGTCGCACATATCTGGATGATGGCAGGCCGGTGGGATACCCTGCCCGGGGTGGAAAACAATTTTGCCCGCAATGCCCGTTCCCGCCGTGCGGCGGCAGCCTTTTGCCGGAACTGCCCGGTGCCGATTACCTTCCTGGGTTTTGAGGTGTCGTACGATATTTTGGTTGGCGGAAAGCTCGCCCCGAACGACCACCTCAAGCAGGTTCTCATTGACCACGGTTCCCCCGACGGACGCTGTGCGTGGGACCCGATGCTCGTGCAGCTGGCACTGACGGGCGACCCCGAGCAGGCAGGCTACGGCTGCGTTTACGGCACGGCCTCCGTTGACCCCGAAACCGGTGAAAACCGCTTCGTGCGCCATGCACACGGGAAGCATCGCTTTGTGGTGAAGATGCACGAAAATAATTTTTACCAAAATGAAATTGACCGTGCGATCGCATTAGAATGATATATTTGTCAAAATCTTATCTTTTTCAAAAAAATCACTTGACAAATTTCATTTCGTTGTTATAATAGTTTTTGTTGTGGTAAGCACAACAGGCGCATGGCCCGGTAGTTCAGTTGGTTAGAACGCTAGCCTGTCACGCTAGAGGTCGACGGTTCGAGCCCGTTCCGGGTCGCCATTTTCGCTGTTATAGCTCAGTAGGTAGAGCGCATCCTTGGTAAGGATGAGGTCGGCGGTTCAAATCCGCCTAACAGCTCCACAAAAGAGCCTTGTAAATCAATGATTTACGGGCTTTTTTATTTTTTGGGTTTTGATTTTGCTGCGAAAAAACCATACGGGGCATAAAAAGTGGGCAGGCATTACGGCTGTCCGGCTTTTTTCGCTCGACCGTATGGCTATATTGCATCCCTGCTTTAGGGATAATCAAAAGGTAAATGTCACAAGCAATAGGGATAATATTCGTACATTTAGTCACTTGTATTAGGGATCATCTTGCACTATAATGTGGATAGTGAAAGAGTGACAAAATCACACCCGCTCCCGACCATACTGAAATTATTAAGATGTATTTTCAGCAAAAAGAACATAACCCGCCGCATTTCCATGTGGTCTACGGCGAGTATATGGGTGTGATCGAAATTGAAACGCTGCATATGATCGAAGGCGATTTACCGCAAAAGGCCTTGAATATGGCGACAGAATGGGCTCAGCAGCACAAAGATGAGCTTATGATGATTTGGAATACACAAGAGTTCATGCAGCTGCCGCCGTTAGAATAAGGAGGGTTACCGTATGTTTTACAAGGTAAAAACCGTTCAGCCGCTTCCGGACTTTAACCTGCTGGTAGGCTTTGTGACCGGTGAGAAACGGCAATATGATATCACACCGCTGTTTGATAAGTGGGAAATGTTCAAAGCTCTCAAGAACACACAAGGTTTGTTTGAACAGGTCAAGGTAGACGCAGGCGGTTACGGGATAAGCTGGAATGATGAAATTGACCTTTCCTGTGATGAATTGTACCACAACGGCAAGGTGATTACACAATGAGTTACCGGTTATGAGGACACCCGGATAAAAACCAAATCAACCGTTTTCGTTTTTCTGTTTTCACAGAGTTTTCATCTTGACGAAAAATCGGAATTGCTCTATTATAGGAGAAGACTGCAGCGCAGCCTGCAAAGTGAAAGCGGTACTTTTTGACGGACGGAAAGGATGAACGCTATGAAAAAATCGACCAAAGCCATTTTAGGCACCCTCGGTGCGGCAGCGGGCGCAGCCGCCCTGACGCTCGGCACCGGTGAGCTGCTTTACCAATGTATGCTGACCTTCAAGGGTCTGACCTTTGTGCAAAGCAAACGCCTGAAGGATCCGAAGCTGATGGATCGGCTCAAGCCGACCGATTTTTCGGCAGAGATCCCGAGATGGTTCGATGAAAAGAATCATTCCTATGTTCATTCCACCAACTGCTTCGGCGAGCTGACCACCGCCGAATGTATCGACGATTTCCCCGAAAACAAGCGTTGGGCGATCATCTGCCACGGCTACACCGCCGATCCGCACAGCATGGCACGCTACGCCAAATTCTACCACCAAAAGGGCTTCAACATGGTGCTGCCCTGCATGAGAGGGCACCAAAACGGTGCCGATACCAAAATCTCGATGGGCTGGCTGGATCGTTTTGATATTATCGGCTGGGTCTACTACATTCTTCACCGCTGCCCCGATGCGCAGATCGTGCTGCACGGCGAATCCATGGGTGCCGGTGCGGTGATGATGACCTGCGGGGAACAGCTGCCGCCCAATGTGGTCTGCGCCGTGGAGGATTGCGGCTTCACCAGCGTTTGGGATGAATTTTCTTACCAGATCGGCGAAATGGTTCACCTGCCGGTGTTCCCGTTTTTATACGCCGGTCAGTTTATGACGAAGCTTCACGGCGGCATTGATTACAAAGAGGCTTCCGCTGTCGAACAGCTGAAAAAAGCCAAAACGCCGATGCTGTTCCTCCACGGCGAAGCGGATGATTTTGTACCGTTTGAAATGGTATTTCAAAACTATAACGCCTTTGACGGCGAAAAGGATATTATGACGATCCCCGAAGCGGCGCACGCCTGCTCCGTAACAACGAACCCGGAGCTTTATTGGGCAAAGGTCTGGGAGTTTGTCGGAAAGTATGTTGATTTGGAAGCATAAGAAAAAGCAGCCGGAAGGAATGAACCGACCGGCTGCCGTTTTATTTTACAATCAGAAATCAACTGCCGTTTCGCCTTCGCTGACATTGAACAGCTCGGCGGATTTGATCACAACACTTGTTTTGGGGGAAGAATACTGCCCGTCACTGCCCAGTTCTCGTTCCAGCTCAGTGAGGGAATCCAGGAACAGCATACCGTCAATGACCTTGCCGAATGCGGCATACTGACCGTCAAGTGTGGAAGTGTAGCTGTCGGAATAGCAGATGAAGAACTGGCAGCTGCCGGAATTGTAATCGTTTGATTTGCGTGCCATGGAAACGACACCGCGGGTGTGGGAAATGGGGTTGTCAAAACCGTTTGCGGCAAATTCACCCTTGATGGTGTTCGTGCCGCCCGTGCTGTCGCCTTTAGGGTCGCCGCCCTGGATCATAAAGTTGTCAACGATGCGGTGGAAGGTCAGCCCGTTATAAAAGCCTTTGTCAACCAGCTTCATAAAGTTTTTGCAGGTCTCGGGGGCAAGGTCCGGGTACAGCTCCATGGTGAATTCGCCGGCTTGAGCACCGCCGACTTCAACCGTGAATTTGACCTGCGGATGAACACCGTACTTCTTTTCGACTTTATTGGTGGTACGATCAACATAATAGTCACTGTAATTGCCGGGCTGATGCCCGCTTGCATCCTCCGTTTCACCGCCTTTGCCGGAGCAGGCAGTAAAAACGCTCAAAAAGACGGTCATGCACAGCAAAAGAGCAAACAGTTTGCGGGATTCTTTCATTTTTTACACCTCTGTTGTTTTCTTGTTTTGATTACTTTCTCAGTATATCATTTTTCTGCCGAAAATTCAATACATTCTCCGGCTTTGCACAAGCCTCTTGACGGGAAGGAAAGAAAAGGTTAAAATAATAGTGGTTATTTTTATATATTACAGGAAAGGAGCTTATTATGTCAGACTGTATTTTCTGCAAAATCGCAGCCGGTGAAATTCCTTCCAAAAAAGTCTATGAGGATGACACCGTGCTTGCGTTTTACGATCTGGAGCCGCAGGCTCCGGTTCATGTGCTTGTCATCCCGAAGCAGCACATCCCGTCTGCCGCCGCCATTACGCCGGAAAATTCCGCCGTGGCTGCGCACATTTTTGAAGTGATCGCCAAGATCGCCGGAGAGCTCGGCTTAAAAGAAGGCTTCCGTGTGGTTTCCAACTGCGGTGTTTCCGCCGGACAAAGTGTGCCGCACCTGCATTTTCATTTGCTCGGCGGGCGTGATTTCACCTGGCCGCCCGGTTGATGAGCGTTTGAGCAAAAAATTCAACGAAAGCTGTGTTAAAAATGAGTGATAAATATTATACCATGACGATTGCCGGGTGTGAGCGCAGCCTGCCCATTTGCCCGATCAACGAAAAGCTGGATATTGCCGGCTTCATTATTTTCGGCGATGTCGAACTGACTGTTGCCGCCGCAGCGGAGCTGCTCAAAAAGCTGCCCGAATTTGACTGCATCGTTACCCCCGAAGCCAAGAGTATTCCGCTGGCTTATGAGCTGTCCCGTCAGAGCGGCAAAAAATATTTTGTTGCCCGCAAAAAGGCGAAGCTCTATATGCAGAACCCGGTCGAGGTCAATGTGCGTTCCATCACCACCGATGCCGTGCAGACCCTGATCCTCGACGGTGCGGACGGTGAACAGATCCGCGGCAAGCGTGTCATTATTCTGGATGATGTGATCAGCACCGGCGAATCCCTTCGTGCGGTGGAGGAGCTGATCGCTCCGTTTGACTGTGATGTGGTCGCCGAGGCTGCCATTCTTGCCGAGGGCGATGCCGCCGACCGCAAAGATATTATCTTTTTGGAAAAATTGCCTTTGTTCTTCAAATAAAAGAGCAACAATGCTTCTGAACCCTTTTGCCCGAATCGGTTTGAGCTTTGCTGTGACACTCTTTGTGCTGAATTACTGCCCGGATTTCACTACCGCCGCATTTATCACCGCTGCGGTGTGCTTTGCTTTGTGCCTTTTGGTCAGGCAGCTGCCCGGACGGGACGGATCGGCAGTCGTGTTCCTGAGCGCTGTGATGGCGACGCTGCTGTTCGCCGGCACACAGGGTGTTTACTGGGCACCGGCGTGTGCGCTGGACGGACAGGCTGTGGCAGTCAGCGGCGAAGCAACCGGGGAGATTGCGCCGTGCGGCGAGTACGGCTATCTTTCGGTCCTTCGCACCGATTCGGGGGAAAGGGTTCAGTTCTGCACAAAAGAAAAACCGGATCTGCAGCCCGGGGACAAGGTATCCTTTTACGGAAAACTCTCTGCGGATAATGCGTGGACAAACCGTGCCGAGCGTGTTTTTCTGTGCTGCTGGTATCCGAAAAACATTTCCGTTCAAAAAACACAGACCGTTCGGCTCGTTGATGCGCCGAAGTATATGCGGCAGTTCCTGTTTGAACGGATCTCCGACCTTGTGGGCGAAGAAAACGGGGCGGTTGCCGCCGCTATGATAACGGGCGACAAAAGCCTTGTGACGCAGGATATACGCCGGGCGTTTTCCGTCAGCGGCATTTCGCACACGATTGCCGTGTCCGGCCTGCACATGAATCTGCTGGTGATGCTGCTCTACCGTCTGCTCAGCCGTATTTTCCGAACGCAGCGCCGGGCGTGCGCCGCTGTCTGCATGGTCGTGGCGTGGTTCTATGCGGCGGTCGCCGATTTTACGCCCTCGGCGGTGCGTGCCTGCGTGATGACTTGTGTTTTTCTCGGCGGCATTGTGTTTTACCGCAAAGCAAATTCGTATAATTCACTGGGGCTTGCAGCCTTTGTGATTTTGCTGTGCAACCCTTATGCGGTTTGTGACCTGTCGTTTGAGCTGTCCTTTTCGGCAACTCTCGGGCTGATTTGGTTCGGTGAAAAGTTTTCCGCTTTTGAACCGTTTGCCCGTGTAAAGCCAAAGCTCGTGCAAAAAGCTCTTACGGCGGTTTACCGTTCCGTTATGATCACACTTTGCGCAACGATCAGCTGTATGCCGGTTTATGCGTGGCAGGATTTTGATGTGACCTGCGCCTGCTTTTTCACCAACGCAGCAATCTTCTTTGCTGTACCGTCTGTGCTGATCACCGGATTAAGTGCCGTTTTGCCCGGCGCAGTGGGTCGTGTATCTGCTGCACTGTGCCGGATTTGTACAAAATATATCCTGCTTGTGGTGGATTGTGTGGGGAAAGCCGAATGGATCTCCCTGTTTTCCGCACAGGCGGCTTTGATTGCATCGGTTGTTTTCTCGGTGGGTGCGTTGATTTGGTTTTACCGCAAAAAAGTACCGAAAGAAAACAGAAAACTTTTGAAAATTCTTTCTCTGCTCCGGCAGAGGAATCAACATAAATTGAAATAAACGGGGAGGGATGCGCCGTGGCACGCCCGAATGAAGCCGAATTTAAGAGGATGCTCGCCGCCGGCGACTTCCCGAAGGTCTGCGTTATTTACGGTGAAGAAGATTATCTGAAAAAGCACTATGTTTCGCAGCTCGTCAAAAAATGCGTTGACCCGGCGATGGCGGATTTTAATTTGCACCGCCTGAGCGGAGAAACCTGCACGGTGGATGAGATTTTTCAGCTCGATCAGGCTTTGCCGTTCATGAGCGAAAAAAGCTGTGTGGTGGTGAAGGACTTTCCGCTGGATAAACCGGACAGCGTGAAATACACCCAGATGACGGAGCTGCTGGCGGATCTGTCGGAAGATTGTGTACTTGTTTTCTGGCAGGATCGTTTGAGCTTTGATGAAAAAAAGAACGAAAAGAACAAGACCCTTGCAAAAAAAATTGACGAAGAAGGTGTGCTGCTCCGGCTTGACCGCATGACCGGCACGCCGCTATATAAAACGCTGGAAAGCGGCGCACAAAAACGGGGCTGCGTTATGAGCCGGGATGTGTCGTCTTACATGGTCGGCCGTGTCGGCGAGGAAATGACGCTGCTGCTCAACGAGCTGGAAAAGCTCTGCTTCTACAAAAACGGCGGTGAAATCACACGCCGGGATGTGGATGCGGTCTGCACCCGTTCACTGGATGCGAAAATATTTGATTTATCCAAGGCGCTGACCAACTCAACAGCGCAGAAAGCGCTGGATATTCTCAACGACCTGTTTGCCCGCAAGGAAAAGCCCGTGCTGATCCTGGGCACGCTGATCGCCACCTATGTCGATATGTACCGGGCGAGGATCGCCCTTGGTGCAGGCGAAGCGGCAGCCGCTCCCGCAAAGGTATTTGACTACCGCCGTAAAGAATTTCGCCTGACCAACGCCGCCGCAAACAGCCGCACGCTTTCCGTCAAGCGTCTTCGCAAATGTCTGGATCTGCTGGCGCAGGCCGATATGAAAATGAAAAGCACGACCTTGGACGAACGAAGCGTTTTGGAGGAACTGATTCTTCAGCTCATCCTCACAGAACAGAAACCGGGTGACGACGATTGATCAAATTGAAGCAAACGGTGATCGTCGAGGGGAAATACGACAAGATCCGTCTTTCCTCCCTGATCGATGCGCCGATCCTGCAAACGGACGGCTTTGCCGTTTTCAAGGATAAGGAAAAACAAAAGCTGATTCGCCGCATGGCAGAGAAAAACGGTATTTTGATTTTGACCGACAGCGATGCGGCAGGCTTCAAGATCCGTTCTTTTCTCAGCGGCTGTGTACCGCCTGAGCTGGTCAAACACGCCTACATTCCCGACATTCTCGGCAAGGAGCGCCGCAAAAGCGAACATTCCAAAGAGGGAAAGCTCGGTGTTGAGGGCATGAAAACCGAAGCCCTTGTTGCGGCACTGACTAAAGCCGGTGTGCTTTATGAGGAAAGTGATGCCGAGGAGGAGCGGCGCACCATTACCGTGACCGATTTGTATGAGGACGGTTTCACCGGCGGCGCAAACAGCCGCACCAGAAAAGCGGAGCTGCTGAAAAGGCTGGAACTGCCCGAACGGCTTTCCACATCCTCGATGCTGCGGGTCCTGAACACGATGTTTACTTTTGAAGAATATAAGCAGGCGGCAGAAGCCTGCCGGAACAAAGGAGAATAAGTCTATGATGCGTATCGGGCACGGCTATGATGTTCACCGTCTGACCCCCAATCGCCGTTTGATTCTCGGCGGTGTGGAAATTCCGCACGAAACCGGTCTGCTCGGTCATTCCGATGCGGATGTGCTGCTTCATGCGATCGCCGACAGCCTGCTCGGTGCGGCGGCACTGGGCGACATCGGCGGAATGTTTCCGGATTCCGATGAGAAATATAAGGATGCCGACAGCCTTGAGCTGCTTTCGCTCGTGGTGAAACGGCTTGCGGAAAACGGTTATCATATCGGCAATATTGATGCGACCGTGATCGCACAGGCTCCGAAGCTCAAGCCCTATATCGAAGCCATGCGGCAGAACATTGCCCGTGCGTGCCGTGTGGAAACCGGTGCGGTGAGCGTGAAAGCCACCACAGAGGAAGGACTCGGCTTCAGCGGTGAAAAGCTCGGCATTGCCGCCCATGCGGTCTGTTTGATAGAATCGTAAGAAAAAAGTAAAAAATCGGTAATTCTTTTGCGGTATCGTACCTCAAAAGGAGTGGAGAAGATGTTCGGCTATGTCAAAGCCTATAAGCCCGAATTAAAGTGCCGGGATTACGATATTTACCAAGGCGTTTACTGCTCGCTTTGCCGGCAGCTTGGGCATGATTACGGTGTGCTTGCCCGGATGATGCTCAATTATGATTTTACGCTGCTTGCGCTGGTGCGTTTAAGTGTAACAGAGGAATGCTGCGGGTTTGAAGAAGGGCATTGCAGCTTCAACCCTGCCAAAAAGTGTATGAAGTGCGTGAACGGTCAAACGCATTTATCTTTTGCCGCCGCAGCCGCCATACTCATGTGCTACTACAAGGTGCTGGATAATCTGCAGGATGAAAAGAATCCGTTCAGGCGGTTTTTGTTCCGGCTGGTGAAGCCGTACTTTGCCGTGAAGCGCCGAAAGGCAAAAAGAAAATTTCCGCAGATCGATTTGATTTTGTCCGAAGCGATGGCACAGCAAAAACAGGCGGAGCTTTCCGCCGCCGGTGTGGATGCGTCGGCGCACCCGTCGGCTCTTGCCATGAGCCGTTTGCTGGCACTGGATATGCCGCAGGAAAAGCAGGCGTGTTTAAGCCGTTTCGGTTATCTGGTCGGTCGATGGGTCTATCTTGCAGACGCATTGGATGACTGTAAAAAAGACCTGGCGAGCGGAAGCTATAATGTTTTTAACCGCAAATTTGAAAAGGAAGACGAAAAAAAGGAGTATGCCGCTCAGGTGATTCGCCTGACGGCGGCGGAATTGGGGAAATGCTTTGAAACGCTTGCGCCGAAACGGTTCGGGGCGATTCTGGAAAACATTCTTCAATTCGGAACAGAAGAAACGCTGAAAAAAGTGCTGAAGGAGGAAATGAATGAAAAACCCGTACGATGTCCTCGGGCTTGACCCGGGAGCTGACGATGAGCAGGTAAAGGCCGCCTACAAAGAAAAAGCAAAGCGGTATGTGGATGACCCGGAAAAAATGCGTGAAATCGATCAGGCGTATGACACGATCGTGATGAACCGGATGGGGGACGGCTATGCTTCCTCCGGCTATACGCAGTACACCTCCGCACACAGCAATGTGTCGTTCAGCGAAGTGCGTGCCAAAATCAACGCAGAGCGTGTGGAGGAGGCGGATTCTTTGCTGGAATCCATGCCGGTCACGATGCGAAATGCCGAATGGTATTACCTGAAAGGCACCGTTCAGCACCGCAGGGGCTGGCTGGAGGATGCCGCCGAGAATTTTAACCGTGCCAGTCAGATGGAGCCAAACAACAGCGAATACCGCCGGGCTGCCGAAACCGTAAACAATGCCCGTACCTCCGGCTACCGCACCAAACAGCCGAAAGCTTCGGGCAGCGGTTCGGACTGCTGTAAGTGTGATGCCTGTGACCTCTGCTCCGGGCTGATGTGTGCGGATTGCTGCTGCGAATGTATGGGCGGCGATCTGATCCCCTGCTGCTGAAAGGAAAAAACAATGAAGCAATCTTCCAAAACCGCTTTGGGCGGAATCATCAGCGCACTGAGCGTTATTCTGATGCTGCTCACGGCTGTGCTGCCGTTTATGACCTATGCCCTGCCGCTGCTGGCAGGCACACTGCTGATCGCCATGGTCATTGAGCTTGGCAAGGGCTGGGCGGCGGCGGTTTATGCGGCGGTGAGTCTGCTGTCGGTTTTTGCAGTGCCCGATAAAGAAGCGGCTGTTTTTTACATTGCATTTTTCGGATATTACCCGATTATTAAATCTACTCTTGAAAAGCACCTGCCCCGTGTGGTAGAATGGTGTGTAAAGCTATTGATTTTTAATGCTGCCTGCGTAGCTGCCTGGTTTTTGACCGTTTATGTGTTCGGCATCCCGTTTGATGATATGGAGCTGTTCGGGAAATGGTCGATGGCGGTTCTGCTCGGCGTGGGCAATGTGACATTTGTTGTTTATGATTTGATGCTTACCAAGGTGGTCACGCTTTACCTGTATCGGTTACGCAAGGTGTTCCGCCGGATGTTCAAGTAATTTATCAGCAGGGATATCCTGCACGGAGGTTCATACATGGCTCAACAGTTCAAATTCGGTGTCATCGGCCTTGGCGGCCGGGGTCGGGGCAACCTGATGGAATTCCTCAAGGTGGATGGCGTTTGTGTCGCCGCCGTTTGCGACCAATATGCAGACCGTGTGAAAAAAGCGGCCGATGAGGTCGAAAAAGAGTACGGCTATCGCCCGGAGGAATATACCGATTACAAACAGCTCCTTGCACGGGAGGATATCGGTGCCGTGCTTGTTTTTACCACATGGATCACACATTCCCGCATTGCAAACGACTGTATGCTTGCCGGCAAGCATGTTGCGATCGAGGTCGGCGGCTCGGCTTCGGTAGAGGAGTGCTGGCGGCTGGTTCGCACCAGCGAAGCGACCGGCAAATTCTGTATGCTGCTGGAAAACTGCTGCTACGATCGTTATGAAATGGCGTTGTTCAACATGAAAAAGCTCGGCTTGTTCGGCGATGTGGTTCATGCAGAGGGTGCTTATCAGCACGATTTGCGTGATGAAATTCTGCACGGCAGAGAGAACCGCCACGGCAGGCTGTTCAACTTTATGAACCGCAACGGTGAGGTCTACCCGACCCATCAGTTCGGCCCGATCTGCAAGCTTTTAGGCATCAACCGGGGCAACCGCATCGTGTCGCTTGTGTCCATGGCTTCCCCTGCCAAAGGTCTGAACGCCTATGCACATGAGGAACATAAAGAGGGTTACGACCTTGCCGATTTTGCGTTCACGCAGGGCGATGTCGTGACCACCATGCTCAAATGCGCCCACGGCGAAACCATTTTGCTCACGCACGAATGTACGCTGCCTCGCCCCTATTCCAGAGGCTACCGTATTGACGGCACAAAGGGTGCCTACCGTGAGGATGACGACCAGATTTATTTCGACAACATCAGCCCCGATGAAAAGTGGGAGCCGGTGCTGCCTTATATCGAAAAATATGAGCATCCGCTGTGGAAAGAATATTTTGTCCGCGGCGTTCACACCGGCGGTCACGGCGGCATGGATTTTCTGGTGCTTTCCGCTTTTGCCGAAGCAGCCATGAACGATGTTCAGCCGCCCATTGATGTGTATGATACGGCGGTGTGGATGAGCGTTACCGCTTTGTCGGAGCAGTCCATTGCCCTGGGCAGCCATCCGGTTCCCATGCCGGACTTTACGGACGGTATGTGGGTCGATCGTGCGCCTTACCGCAGGGGTCGCTATTGCCTGGAAGAGGTCTGCACGGATTTTTATGATTTAACAGAAGTGAAAGAAGGAGAGGAAGAAAAATGAAATACTACATCGGCGTTGACGGCGGCGGAACCAAAACCGTCTACACGCTTTTTGACGAAAACCGCAATACGATCAACGAGGTAAAGACACCCGGCAGCAACCACGAGAATCTGGAAGGCTCTTATGATGAAGCGGCAGAGATCCTGTTCGGCGGTCTGACCGATTTGGTGAACAAGCAGGGCATCAAGCTCGACGATGTCAGCTACACGCTCATGGGTCTGGCAGGTATCGACCACCCGTTTCAGCATGATGAGGTTTGTTCCCGCCTTGCCGCTAAGGGTCTGAAGAATTTTGAAATTTTCAACGACGGTTATCTGGTCGTAAAAGCAGGTTCCGAAACCGGTGCCGCTATCGGCTACAACATGGGTACGGGTATGTGCTGCAACGCCATTGACCGCAAGGGAACCATGCGCCAGCTTGCAGGTCTCGGTGAATTTTCCGGTGACATCGGCGGCGGTCATCAGATCGCCATTACGGCGTACCGCATCATTTATGATGATGTGATGCTTCATGTGGCAAAGACTGCTATGACCGATATGTTCTTCAAAGAATTTGATCTGCACAGCGCAGAGGATTTTCTTGACACGGTCAGTATGTATGAAGACCCCGGCAAGCTCGACCGCTTTGTTATGCGGCTGATCGACTTTTTCTTTGCCGCTGCCGACATGGGCGACAAGCCCGTGCTTGAGGCGGTGGACGCATTGGCGCAGCGCGGCGCCTACCTCATTGCCGCCCACGCAAACGATTTGGATTTTGACGATGAAGTCGAGGTCGTGCTTTCCGGCTCCATTCACACCAAGCTTCCCTCAGCGGTCTACACCGATTTGATGGCGAAAAAAGCACAGGCTCTCACCGCAAAGAAGCTCAACTTTAAGAAATTAACGGCCGCCCCCGTATTCGGTTGCATCAACTGGATTTTGCAGGACTATGCCGATTGATTGAAAAAATCAGTATTGGAGGAAACGAACATGAAAGAAATTACCGTTGCAGTAATCGGTTCGGGCAGCACCTATTGCCCGGAGCTGGTGGATGGCTTTATTAAGGCGCAGGACAGCCTGAAGCTGAAGAAAATATCCTTTATGGATATTGACCAGCGCAAGAGAGACATTGTCGGCAGCCTTTGCGTGCGCATGATCAAAAAAGCCGGGCTGGACACCGAGGTCGTCTTTACGGATGATCTGGATGTTGCCCTTCAGGGTGCGGATTTTGTTGTGACGCAGATTCGTGTCGGTAAGCTCCACGCCCGTTATCTGGATGAATCCATTCCCCGCAAGTATAACCTCATCGGTCAGGAAACCACCGGTATCGGCGGCTTCTTTAAGGCATTGCGCACCATTCCCGTTATGCAGAACATCTGCAGCAAGATCGAAACGATCTGCCCGGATGCCTGGCTGATCAACTTCACCAATCCCTCCGGCATTATCACCGAGTTCGTTCTCAACCACACCAAGGTCAAAAACATCGGCCTTTGCAATGTGCCGATCACGATGATCGATGATATTAAAGAGAGCGAAGGTGCCGATTGCGAAATCACTTACCTTGGCCTCAACCACTTGAGCTGGATCAACTCCGTTAAGAAGGACGGCAAGGAAATGCTGCCCGAGATGCTCGAAAGAGGCTTCTCACCGACGGTCATGAACAACATCAAGGATGACGGCTTTGATATGGAATGTCTGAAAGCGGTTCAGGGCGTACCCTCTTCCTATTTGCAGTATTACTACTGCCGTGAGGCGAAGCTTGCCCATCAGCGTGACGGCAGCAAGACCAGAGCCGAGGAGTGCATGGAAATCGAAGAAGGTTTGCTGGAGCTGTATCAGGATGAGAGCATTGTGACCAAGCCCGCTTTGCTGGATAAGCGCGGCGGCTACAAGTATTCTCTTGCCGCTGTTTCCCTTATCAATTCCATTGCCAACGACATCGGCGATGTTCAGGTGGTCAACATCAAGAACAACGGAACGCTCGACTTCATGGCAGATGATGATATTGTTGAAATTGCCGCTTACATCGGTGCGGACGGTGCAAAGCCTGTGCCGATCGATGTGCCGGTCAATGCGCACATGAAGGGCTTGATGCGTGTGGTCAAGACCTATGAAAAGTATGCGGTCGAAGCCGGTATAACCGGTTCGGACGATGCCGCCATGAACGCTTTGATGGTGCATCCTCTTGTCGGCGATTATGAGAAGGCTCTCAAGTGCTTCACCGAAATGAAGTGGGCACACAAAGACTTCCTTCCGCAGTTCTTCAAATATTGATTATTCGGGCGGTGCGGCTGCGGCTGCACCGTCTTTTTCAAAAGGATACAGGATGATTCGGAATATTTTTTTGGATTTGGATGATACTTTACTTGACTTCAAAGCCGCCGAAAAACAGGCGGTGCGTCAGGCGCTCAAGCAATGCGGCGTGACGGTGACGCAGGAAATTCTTCAGCGGTACAGCCAAATCAACGACAGCCAGTGGAAACGGCTCGAACGGGGTGAGATCACCGTGGACGAGGTGAAGGTGCACCGGTATGAGCTGTTGTTTGCGGAGCTTGGCGTGCAGGGTGATGCACGGCAGGTGACGAAAGATTATGAGGGATTTTTGGCGGCGCAGCATTCCGTTTTGCCGGGTGCAAGAGAAATGATGGAGGCTTTATTCGGTCGGTATCGACTTTATCTGGTTTCCAACGGCACGGCACGGGTGCAGTATCAGCGCCTGGAGGATTCGGGCTTTCGCCGTTATTTTGACGGGATTTTTCTTTCGCAGGAAATCGGCTTCAACAAACCGGACCCCGCTTTTTTTGAAGCGTGCTTTGCACAGATCGATGGCTTTGAAAAGGCGCAGTCCGTGCTGCTCGGGGACAGCCTGACCTCGGACATTCTGGGTGGAAACCAAGCCGGGATCTGTACGGTCTGGTATAATCCGCACGGAAAAACAGCGGATAAAATTCAGCCGCAGTATCAGATTGCCGCTTTGACGGATTTTGTGAATTTGGTTAAAACACTTTAACGAAGGAGAGAAGAAAAATGCGTAAAAATTTCGGCAGTAAGCCCTGGATCTACCCGATGCCCGTACTCATGGTGGCGACCTATGACGAAAACGGTACACCCGATGTGATGAACGCCGCCTGGGGCGGAATTTATGAGAACGACCGCATTGTTTTGTCGTTGTCGCCAAGCCACAAAACCACGCAGAACATTCACCGGAACGGAGCGTTTACGGTCAGCTTTGCCACAGCCGATACGATGATCCCTTGTGACTATGCCGGTATCGCTTCGGCAAACAAAGATCCGGACAAATTTGAAAAAACGGGCTTCCACACCGAAAAGAGCGAGTTTGTGAATGCACCGCTGATCGCAGAGCTGCCCATGGCTTTGGAATGTCGGCTTGTCAAATTTAACGAGGACGGTATCTGCATCGGTGAAATCGTCAACACCTCGGCACAGGAGAGCGTGCTGAATGACGAGGGCATGATCGATGCGCAAAAGCTCAAGCCTCTTTGCTTTGACCCCGTGTCGCTGGCATACCGCACGCTCGGGGATGAAGTCGGTCAGGCGTTTTCGGTCGGCAAACAGCTTGACGAATAAAAAAACGATCGGGCTATACTCCTGCCGCTCAAGCAAAAAGCGAACCGCTGCACCTTTTTCGTGCTTCGGTTCGCTCTTTTTGTTCGGTTTGGTCGCAGGCTGTCAGTTATTCCACTGCGCCGGATAAATTTCACGGATGGTGATTTGAAGCGGGTATGTTTCGCCGATGTCCGCATCGTAGCGAATAGTGACTATATCACCGACTTTGAAGTGCATATCGGCAGAGCCGGCCAATCCACCGTAATCGCCCCGATACACCCCCGATTTCAATTCGTCATGGTGTTCGATGCTATACATATGAAGCGTCAGCACGGTGCCGTGCACTTCCTTGACAATGAAGTTGTCGGTGCGTGTCGTGCCCGTCCCGGTGGTCGGAGCTTCCCCCGGCTTGGTGGGCTTGACCGGTCGGGTCGGATCGGACACAACGGCGGTCGTTTGCTTTTCCGTTGTTTTTTGTCGGTTCGTCCTGCCCTGAGTCGTTTGCAATACCGCCGTTGATTCGGCGGTTGTCGTTTCCGCCGTCGCTTCAACGCTTATGACTTCCTGCGTTGAAAGCGTTTCGGTGGCGCTTCCCTTTGCTGCAAAGGTCTGCGCTTCGCTCACGGCCGGCTTTGCGCCGCAGGCGGCAAGGAGCAGCAGCATCGCAGCCGTTGTCATTACAGCAAATCGTTTCATCGTTTTCCCTCCTCAATTCAGTTCCGCTTTGCCCAGACATTCGCCGCCATCAAACGGCCAGGCGCAAATGCGTTCATAAGAAGCGGTATAAAGTGTGTTGCCGATGTAGGTGCCCCGGTCAATACCGAAGCGGCTGTCCGTCGCAATATCAATGTGTGTGACGCTGTCCGGGGAATAAATTTTAACCGTACCGTCACCCTTTTCCCGGTTGGTGAAGGTGGAAAGCAGGCGGAGCTTTCCGTTTTCCACAGCAAAGGTGCTGAACAGGGAATCCGAACCGGCGGCTGAATATTGCTCATATGCCATACCGAAGCGGTTTTTACCGCTGTAATCGAGGAACGCATGGTGGTCATAACCGACGGAAGCCGACGCCTTCGGAAGAATGACCCGGTCGATTTCTTTCGGTCTTGTCGGGTCACTGATATCGAACAGCGACACCTTTAAGCTGTCCGTTGCGCCGTTTTCATCGCCGTGTGTGCCGACGCCGATCAAATAGCCGTTGAACGGGTGCAGATAGCTTGAAAAGCCGGGCAGCTTCAGTTCGCCTGCGATCTTCGGCTTGGTCTTGTCGGAAAAATCAATGACAAACAACGGGTCGGTGCGTTCAAAGGTGACCACATAGCCGTACCGCCCGATGTAGCGCACGGACTGAACGGTTTCGTTCGGTGCAATGCCCTCGATTTTGCCGATTTCCCGGAGTGATTCATCCAGCACGGTAATACGGGTCGCAGAATGACCCTTTTCATCGGTGACTGTGGTGGCAACACGCAGCGTGCCGTCTTCGGCATCCAGCGAAAAGCTGTTGTGCAGCGCGCCGGGCACGGTGACGGAATATTTCGCCGCCACGGTTGCGCCCAGAAACGAAAAGGAATAAATGGTCGTTTTCTGTCCGTTTATCCATGCTCGTTCGACCACACCATTATAGACGGTGTCATCTTTCCTGTATTCGGTTGCCGTCACAAAAAGGCTGCTGTCGGTGCAGTAGATGTGCTCCGCCGCGCCGAGGATGGCAGAGGTATGCGGATTGCTGTTGGCAAGCGTATCCAGATCCAGCGTGGAGAGCACCAGATACGCCTCGGATTGGCGGTTCGGCATAAAGATGACGGAGGAAGCATCCACCGCCGTGCGTTCACCGCCGTCCACACGGGTAGACGGCACAACATCCTCATACTTCGCATAGCCGCCGTCGGTTTTCAAGTCATACAGCGGCACCGTGTCGTTGGAGAGCACCACCAGCCGATCGCCCACTAAACGGCTGTCAAACAGCGTTCCGTCCTGCTCCAGGGTTTTGATGCACACGGGATTCGTGCGGTCGGTCACATCGTAAACGGAAACAACCGTGCTGCCCCGACTGTCCCGAAAACAGGAACCTAAAACGACCAGGCGATCATCCTTGTAATAGATCCCGGTGTTGAACATCGCCTCATACGGCGGCTCAATTTGGCTGAGCTTCGTCATCGTTTCGGTGTCTGCGATATACACCGTTTCATTCTGTGCCGCATAGTACAGATACCGTCCGTCATTTTCGATCTTATCCTGCTCATCTACATTTTCTTCCTGCGTGTTGGTCGTGCCGGTCGCCGTTTCGGCGGCCGTTTCAACAACCGCTCCGTCTGTCGCATATTTTTTGGCTGCGCCGAACTGAATAACGCCATTTTTGGTCTGCTCTTTTTCGTATTGGGCTTTCAGCGCCGTAAAGTAGCGGACAATATCCTCCTGTGTGTTGCCCGACAGCGGACTTTCCGCCGAGGCGATGGCTGTTGGGATATCCTGCACCCGGGGTCGATTGTAAAAATGCACCGCCGAGGTTACACCGACCGCCACCGCCAGCACCGCTGCAGCGGCACGCACCGTGTTCAGCGCAATCACTTTTCCTTTTTTCCGTTTCGGCTGTTTTTCCTCCAGCAGGGCTGTAATGCTCTGCGCCGAAAGGGAATCGGGCATTTCGATCGCTTCGCTGAGCGGCGCAAGGGCTTCTTGCAGGGACTTTATTTCTTCGTTCATATTTTGTTTCTTTTTCATCACCGTTCTCCTCCGTTTCCGTCCGGCTGCCGCAGAGCAGCCAGCGCACGGGATATGCGGGTGCGCACCGCACCGTGGCTCATACCGGTCATACGGGCAATTTCTTTTCCGCTGTAGCCGCCTGTTACGCTGAGCAGAAGCACACGGCGGTCGGTTTCGTTCAGCCGCCCGAGCAGTTCCGCCGTTTCCAGGCTGAGAAGCACCTGTTCGGCATTATCGTCAGCTGCCGGTTCCGGGTATTTATCCGCATCCGTAAAATCCGCCTCATACTTTTCCCGCTGCCCCCGCTTGCATACGGCATAGAGAATTTTGAAAAACCACGCCTTTGCGCTTTCGGGTTTTTTCAGCCCTGCAATGCCCCGGTACGCCTCCAGCGCCGTTTCCTGCACCGCATCTGCCGCCGCTTCCCGGTTGCCCAGGCAAAACAGCGCATAACGGTACATCTCCGGCGCAAACTGCTCAAACAGCTCGCCGAACGCCGCCTTATCC
Organism: Acutalibacteraceae bacterium; assembly: GCA_045642685.1. GTDB lineage: Bacteria > Bacillota > Clostridia > Oscillospirales > Acutalibacteraceae > UBA8612. The sequence goes on from JAZUJI010000044.1 coordinate 20,129, forward strand.
CCTTTTTTTGCCGCCTTTGCCGCAGCAACGGTATGTTCCATGATATTTTCCTTCCTTTTGTTGTTGAGCGCTCAAAAGAATAGTGTGCAAAAAGAACCGAAATGTTACATTCAGCCGATAAAAACATACGCTTCACCAAAAATCAAAAGCCACCGGCAAGAGCACATTCAATTTGTGATAAAAAGGTTTTGAACGGCAAAATTGCATCGAACCTGAAAATAATGAATTTTGGATGAAAAAAAGATGAACAAAATTGCCGACATACTGGCGTATATCGGCAATTATTGAAGAAGTTATTCGCCAAAAGGCACATTTTCAGGCTATTTATCCCTAACTGAATGCGCCCAAGGTGGTTTTGTTCAACAGTTCACTTGTTTTAGCCGCCGCTCAGGCGACGACCCGGCATCAGGTGTTTAACACACGGCTGAGGAAATCCTGCGTGCGCTGCGCCTTCGGTGCGGTAAAGATCTGCTCGGGCGCACCCTGTTCTACGATTACACCGTCCGACATAAAAATCACACGGTCAGCCACATCACGGGCAAAGCCCATTTCGTGGGTAACGACGACCATGGTCATGCCCTCCTGCGCAAGCTCCTTCATAACCTGAAGCACTTCGCCGACCATTTCGGGGTCAAGGGCGGAAGTCGGCTCGTCGAACAGCATGATATCCGGGTTCATTGCCAGCGCACGGGCAATGGCGACACGCTGCTGCTGACCGCCGGAAAGCTGATGCGGATAGGCATCGGCTTTGTCTGACAGACCGACACGGTCAAGGAGCTGCATCGCACGCTCTTTGGCTTGCGACTTGGTCATTTTTTTCAGCTCAACCGGCGCAAACATGATGTTATTGAGCACCGTTTTGTTTGAAAACAGATTGAACTGCTGGAAAACCATGCCGATGTTTTCACGAATTTTGTTGATGTTTTGCTTTTTATCGGAAATAGCAAAACCGTCCACTTCAATGGTGCCTTCGGTCGATTCCTCCAACTTGTTCAGGCAGCGCAGAAAGGTGGATTTACCTGAACCGGACGGACCGATCAGGCAGACGACTTCGCCTTCTTCAATTTCTAAATCAATGCCCCGCAGGACATGATTGCTTCCAAAGCTCTTATGAAGCCCTGTTACCTTAACCTTTTTTGTCATGATCTATCTCTTCTTCTCTTCTTGTCATAATTCAGTTTCTTTTCGATGAATTTGGAAATAACCATCAAAACAGAAATCATTACCAGGTAGTAGGCGGCAACGGTGATATAGGTCGGGAAGAACTGATATGTAGAGCCGACATAAACTTTTGCCTGGTTCACGATATCCGCCAGACCGATAACCGAAAGAATGGAAGAATCCTTCACGGTGATGATGAACTGATTCACCAGGGACGGAATACAGATTTTGAAGGCCTGCGGAAGGACGATTTTGAGCATGGTCTTGCTCTGGCTCAAGCCGAGACTGCGGGCAGCTTCGATCTGACCGACGCTCACCGCAGCAATACCGCCGCGGAAAATTTCAGACATATAAGCACCGGCGTTCAGGCTCAGGGTGATCAACCCGGCAGTGAACGGATCAATTTTGAAGCCGGCAACAAAAATCATAATGACCTGCGGAAAGGCGAAAAACACAAGAAACGCCTGTACGATCATCGGTGTTCCGCGGATGCACCAGACATAAGCGGCAGCGATCGCACGGGGGATGATGTTTTTGGAGCGCCCCATAAAGCAGGTGATCAGGCCGATGACAAGACCGATCAAAATGGCAAGAAGGGAAATAATGACGGTGTTTTTTAAGCCCGTCAACAGCATGGGGGTCGCATTCTGAAAAACTGCACGAAAATCCATGATCTCACTCTTATCTAAAAATGACGCCTCCGGTGCACGCTGTCACCGGAGGCGACCTCTTTCTATTTTATTCTGCCGACAAAAATCAATAGCCGTACTTGGCAAGGATCTCGTCATATTTGCCGCTTGCCTTGATGTTGGCAAGACCGTCGTTGAACATCTTGATCAGCTCAGCATTGGTGCCCTTTTTCACAGCAAAGCCGTAATAGCCGGGGTTCACGACATCGCCGACCGTCTTCAGAGCGACACCGTCGTTCTTGATGGCCCAGCCGATGACGGAGAAATCCTCAAAGCAGGCATCTGCGTTGCCGTTGATAACAGTCTGATACATCGTCGGGCTGTCTTCAAAATAAGTGATGGTGAAACCGCACTGGTCTTTGATGCTTTCGGCATAGTCCGTGCTGGTGGTGCCCTTCTTTGCGGCAACGACTTTGCCCTTCAGGTCTTCGATGGAAGAAATGGTGCTGTCCTTGCCGACAACAAGGATCGAGCCATCCTCAAAATAACCATCGGAGAAATCAAAGGTTTCCTGTCTGTCGGGGCGAATGGTCATACCGGCGATCATAGCATCTGCCTGACCGGCCTGAACGGCACCCATAGCGGCATCGAAGCCCTCGTTTTTCATTTCATAAGTAAAGTTCTGGTCAGCGGCAATCGCTGCGAGAAGCTCCATGTCAACGCCGACATAGGTGTTGGTGGCGGCGTCAAGGAATTCAAACGGAGCAAAAGCGTTGTCGGAATAAATAACGAAAGATTTTGCGGAGTTTTCTTCCTCAGCGGGCTTTGCGCCGCAGGCGGCAAAACCGGCAGCCATAACGATGGCAAGTGCCAAGGCAAGCAGTCTGGTAACTTTTTTCACAAATAATTCCTCCTAAGTAATAAAGAATTATTAGCATTATAACACAAAGTGATCGATGATGTCAACTTTTACCGATATGAAAAAGCATCAAATTTGCCGAAAAAACGGTCGGCATCAAAAACTCCGCCTGAAAACGACCGAGAAGCCCTGTTTGATTGGGTGCAAGGAATCCTCCGTACGGAGCAAGCCCCGTCTATTCAGGATAATTTTTACAGATACCAGATCCAGCCAAACAACAGATAAATAATCACCTTTTGAAAAAAAGTATAACTAACTCTTACTGTGGCAGTATCAACAAATTGGACTCCATCGCTGTCCGTGACGGTGCAGGTTATAACAGCCGAGCCTTTTTTTCGACCGTATATTTCTCCGTTATCGTTTACCGATACCGTTTCCGGTCTGTCGGATTCCCAGCTTACAGAATAATCGGCATCTTTATCCGCATCAATGTTGCACACAAGCGTTTTTGTTCTACGGAAATTCAAATTTTCGTCCGCAATGCTTACGGAATGTGCGTACGGTTTGTCGGTGCCTCTTTGGTAAACATACAGATTTATTTCCGCACACTTCACATAATCCGAACCGATTTTACATTTGAGGACATAATTATGCAAGCCCGGATTTTTCGGAACGACCGAAATACCGGCGATCGACGAATCGTCAAAACAGCAATCTTTGATTTTCTGTCCGTCCTCATATAAGCTGAATAATTTCTGATCCGCTTTTTTTGCAAACTTCAGCTCAAAGCTTTCTCCGCAAAACACCGATTTTTCAGAGCAAGTCATTTTAATAATCTGAGAATTTTTCAAATTTTCTTCAACATTAAGCGTATACTCATCAGATTTTGTGCTTGCAGTAAGAAAAGAAAAAATCGTATAGTTTTGAGGAATTACATGGATCGTCCAGATCGTAAAATCTCTGAAATACCTTTTTGAAACAAAGGTGGAAGCACCGGTCGTTATCGTAATCGTATTTGCTTCGCTGTCAACAAGACGGATCTTTTCGGTGTCGCCTTTAACCAGCAGCACAAGCTTGCTTTTTTGATCGTACTTTACTGTATCATCAAACCATACTGTAATTATCCCCGTGGTTTGATCAACAAAATTTTTTTCAATATATCCGAGTGCATTTTCAAGTGTTTGATAATTCGTCACTTTTCTCTTTGCGTTTTCGCTTAACGCATCGTAAGCAGCGCCGGACTGAACAATATACCGAACCGCACTTTCATCAAAACCGTCTGACGGAATACGGGCTATCATTTCCATTACCGTATTAAAATCTTCGGAAGCATGAACCTCTACAGGAATTTCAACAAATTTGTTTTTATAAACGGCAGCAATAACCGTTTTACCGTGTTGAGAGGTTATTTTTTCATAAGCAAAGCTCGGGATTCCCACTTTATCTTTGGTATAGGAATAAACAGCATCCGGCTCAACCGTTTCGCAAGAGCCGTCGAAAAAACGGGCTTTCAGTTCAAGTCCGCTCAGATCAATTCTTTCTCCCGCATTATATGTAAGCTTTGAGGGAGCTTTTTCAATTTCAAGAGAGCTGATTCCTCCACGGTTTTCGAGCTGTGCAAAGCCTCCGGTAACGACCCTGCCTTGTGCATCCGATCCGAACACCGTTACCACACAGTCTTTTTTGTCTGTGTTGAATTTCATTTCATTTGCCGTGACTTTTGCTTTATCATAAAGCTCGTTATCAACAAAAATTTCAACCGTTTCAGGAATCATACTGCCGAAACGAACGGTTACATCGCCTGACGGCAAAGCATTTACCGCTGTTGTTTTCATGACAGCTGCATTGGTGAATTTTGATGACATGGAATTATACAGCGTATTCAGACTATCGAACTGTTCATCCAGCCACTTGATTCTGTTATACATCCACCGCTTAAACGAAGTGACCGCCGAATCAAAATCCGTATCATATTGCCAGATTCTTTCATCGTTATATGCAGAACCTCTGATTTCATCACAGAGAGTGTCTATCATCCCGCCTTCACCTGCAATGTTCAGGAAAGCGCTGTATCTGTATTCGTGATAAACTTTATACACTTCATTTAAGAAATACGGGTCCGAACACATTCTTGCGATCCACTGCTTCTGAATGGTTTTCCAAAAATCATAGGAAGAATAATCGGACGAAAGGTCAAAATCCCATACCGGTCCCGCAGCAAGTTTTCCGCCCGTATCTTTGCTGAGATATGTACTGCGGAAACCATAGTCTGTATTTTTGAACAGTTCGTTGACAACAAAGCATTTTACAAAAGATTCAACATCAATCAAGTCCGTATATCGGACGGTTTTGCCGTTGTACTCCGTGCAGTAGTCTTCCGAAAAAAGAGCATCTTCAACCGTCTGAACATATCCGAATATATAATCATACATATCATTGCTGAATCCCTCAGGCTTTTCTATCCCGATCGATACGCCGTTTTTTGAAATAAAACTTTCGTTTTTCTCAATACAAATTAAATACCCTCCGTCAATCGGCGGAACCGAAAAATAATCTGCAATATTATATGTCACGCCGCTGTATGTGACGGTCCCCGAAGTAGTCCAGCTTAAATCATCCGTCATTATGTCGATCAATTCATCACGCTGATCTTTTGTTAATTTGTCAGTATTGCCTTTATAAACAGCCTTCGCCGCATCCTCTGCAACATCATCCCAATCGGTTATATCGACCCGGTCGCTGCCGATTCGGATATGCTCGCAAAGAACATAACTGCCGACACTTCGACCGTTGAGCACAAGCTCGACCGGAACCGACTGCATATAATTGAGCCCCATAATACCTGAAAGCTCGTACGCAACGGTGTTTTTTATTTTTGTTTCATCATAGGGATTTGAAAGCAAGACCCAGTGTTTGTTTTTGCCTAAGCCAAATAAATCCGCTTTGGAATCAAGTTTAAGCTTATATGGCTTTTTCTCGTCATTCCATGTTGTGTTTCCGCGTCCCTTTATGACCGTTTTGCCGCTGTACAGAATTGACTTTGAATAATATTTATCATTGCCCTGAACGACCATATCTGCATCTGTTTCTTCCGTTTTGGAAACGATGCTTTTTCGGTTATCGGTTTCAATATATATTACAGGGAGATTGCTGATAAACATACTTTTTGATGCTATCCGGCTGCCGCTGTAATCAAAAATTTTTACGGTGATCATTTTTTCCATGTCGCTTGAAACCGGCGTATATGAGGCACCTTCGTTTTCAATTTGCCTGTTATCAATATACCACTTGTATCGGAAACCCACGGATTCGCTGCCTTTGATAAAAACGGTCATTTTTTGCCCGGCTTTGCCGTAATCAACATCAAAATAAGCATCGCCTGAATCAAGATCGACAACAGGAGGTTTTTGATTGAATCCGTTTGTGGCGCCGGAATTGACAGAGCATACTCCCATAAGCATACTTACAACAAAAATTACAGACAAGAATTTTTTCACATTTATTTCCCCTTCTATTATCTTTTATTAAAGCATCCCATTCCGGCAAGTCTGTTATATTCAAGCATAAAGCCGTTTTCGGCTTCAATACGGCTTTTCAAAAATTCAAGTAAGGGGTTTCGGAATATAATCCGCTCTTTGTTAATAATATCGGTTCAATGCGACAACCTTGCCTAAAACGGCAACCTCCGGCACGATGATCGGCTCGTAGGTGTCGTTTTCGGGCTGAAGGCGGAAGTGACCGTTTTCTTTGTAGAAGGTCTTGACGGTGGCTTCATCGCCCACAAGCGCAACAATGATTTCGCCGTTGCGTGCAACCGGGGTCCGCTCAACGATGACGATGTCACCATCCAGTATCCCGGCGTTGATCATGCTTTCGCCGCGCACACGCAGGGCAAAAAGCTGTTTATCGCTTGCGTTGAACCCCGAAAACGGCAGATAGCCTTCGATTTGCTCCACTGCCAGAATCGGCGCGCCGGCCGTAACGGTGCCGAGGATCGGCACCTGCTTGACATTTTCGTTTTGCCCGACAATGCGGATGGAGCGTTTGAGCATGGGGTCACGGGCAATTAAGCCCTCATCCTCTAATACATCTAAATTTGCCTGCACGGAAGAGGTTGATTTCAACCCGACATTTGCACCGATTTCACGCACGGATGGCGGAACGCCGCAGGACAGACGCTCCAAGAGAAATTCATAAATCTTCTGTTGTGTTTCGTTTAACATATCGAATCCCCCCGAAGAATTTGTTTTTTGTGAAAAGAAGATCGTATTTTATCGAACAAATGTATTGTAACACAAAGCTTTGCAAAAAGCAAACATTTGTTTTGTATTTTTCGGAAAAAATTGAAAAACCCTTGCTTTTTCTAAAAATAAGCCTATAATTACTTTATTAAATTTATTTAGGAGGTTGTAACAAATGCCCTCGTTTTTAGGAATTTTTTTGACCAAGCTGCTTGCCTCCGTTATGGCTTTTGTAACGGTTGCGATCAATCCGCTCTCCCACTATATGCCGCTGCCCGAAGCCCCTTCGGATTTCACCCCCGTGCTGCGCTTTGCCGTGGCAAGTGATGTTCACATCAGCGAGGATGAAGGTGCAGTTGAGCGCACTCGCCTTGCACAGTTCATCAACAAGGCTTACGACCTTGCCGAATCCTCAGCCACCGGCTACAAAAAGCTCGATGCGATCGCTTTTGCCGGCGATGTTTCAAACAAGGGTCTTGACACCGAGGCACAGGCTTTCATCGACATCTGCCGTCAGAATGTTCGCCCCGGCACCCAGCTGCTCAACGTTCTGGGCAACCATGATCTGCACTACGACGGCAAAACGGCTCTGACCCGTTTTGAAAAGATTTTTGATGCTCCGCTGAATTACCATGTTGTCATCAACGGCTTCCATCTGATCGGCGTATCCTATTCCACCAAAACAAACTACAGTGCCGAGGGCGTAAACACCTGGCTTAACACCCAGCTCAAGCAGGCTGTGGCGGATGATGCCGATAAACCGGTTTTTGTCTTCCAGCATCCGCATCCGTTCGGTACGGTTTACGGCAGCGTAAACTGGGGCGATCTGACCACCGCCACCATCTACAACCGCTACTCACAGGCAGTCGTTTTCTCCGGCCATTCACATTACCCGATCAATGACCCCCGTTCCCTGTGGCAGGGCAGCTACA
>JAZUJI010000045.1:0-30942 GCA_045642685.1 Acutalibacteraceae bacterium
CCTGTGAAATGACGGTGCCCTTCTTCACATTGGGGTTTTGTTCCTCACGCACAAAAACGGCAAGCCCTGCTTCACGCAGCATATCCTCGGCTTTTGACTGGGTCTGCCCGACAACATTCGGCACCGAAACCATTTTGCCCTTGGAAACCGTCAGGGTGATGATCGTGCCGGGTGCGACTGCCTTACCGGTTTTTACGCTCTGCGAAATAACGGTACCGGCCTTGTATTCTGCATTTTCGACCAGCTTTGCATTCACCTTTAACCCGATGGATTCCAGGGTGTTCTGCGCCTCCTGTATCGTCATGCGTGTCACATCCGGAACCTGAACCGTTTTGGCACCACGGTTCACCATCAGCGTGATCTCATCGCCGCAATGCACCTTTTCGCCGGACTGCGGAAGCTGACCGAGCACCTGACCTTCCGGCTTGGTTGCATCATAAACCGGGCTTTCCGTTACATAAAGATCCAGCTCTTCCAGGGTCTTCTTGGCATCCTCCAGCTGTTTGCCGACCAGATTCGGCACGGTTACGACCTTGCTTGTGTCGATGCTGTGGTTGCCCTTACTGACAACCAGCTTGACCGTGCTGGTTTTTTCCAGCTCGGTTCCGGCTTCGGGGTCTTGGGAAATAATGGAACCGGGGGCGATAATGTCGCTCTCTTTCTCAACGATCTCAACCACAAAGCCCTCTGCCTCAATGGTCGGTTGCGCCAGGTCAAGCGCAAGGCCGACAACATCCGGCACAAACGCAAAACCGTGCCCGTCACAATAAACCAGATCGACGGAAGCACCCTTCAGCTCAACACTGAAGGCATCCGGGCTCTGCATCAGAACCGAACCGCTCGGAATGGATTCACTGGTGCGCTTATCTGCGATCAGCGGCGTTAAATCATTTTTAGTCAGCTTGGTTCTTGCCTTTTCAAATTCCATTCCCACAACATTGGGCACAAGAACCTGTCCCTCCGGCACATAGAAGTTGGCGTTTTCACGCTGCGGGCCGATCAGACCGACCGCCAGCAGGACGCTGAAGGTGATCACGATACCCAAAGCGGCAGGAATACCGATTTTTGCCCAAAGCGGCCAGGTCAAAGGATCAATTTTTTTGATTCCGCTTCTTCTGCGCTTCACAGGCTCATCACTGAGCAATTCACCGGCAAGTGAAATCATATCCGCTGTACGGTCTTCAATGCGGACATTCATTGCGTTATAAATGGCGTTTTCTCGATTGGGGTCAATATCCTTGACAAATTTCCGAATCGGGATCAACATATCCTTATGGTTCTTTTCAAACTGCGCACGGCGTTCCATGGCATCCGGCGGCGTTTCTCCGGTAATCATCCTGTATAAGCAGGCGCCGACCGAATAAACGTCGGTGTGTGAACCCTGGTCACCACGGCTGCGGTACTGCTCCTCAGCTGAGTAACCCGGCTTGATAATAACCGTCAGTGAACGGCTGCGTGAGGTAGTTGCATACCGGGATGCACCGAAGTCGATCAGCTTCACATCACCGCCGTTGGTGATAAAAATGTTATCCGGCGCAATATCACGGTGGATGATCCCCTCATCGTGTACACGGTTCAGGGATTCCACAATAGGCATCAGCATCTGAATCGCCTCTTCAACCGGCATCTTTCCTTCCCGGTCCAGCCGCTCCTTCAGTGTTTCGCCCTGCAAATACTCCATGGCAATGTATGCCGTTCCGTTTTCGCTGAACGAGTCAAAAATTTTCACAATGCCGTTTTCGCTGCGGAACTTTGCCAAACGCTTGGCTTCATCGATGAATTTTTCTAATCCGTCATTAAACTGTTTGGTCTTATCGCCCGAAAAAACAGTCACCTGCGTCTGCCCGGCTGAACGGGTGGAAAATTCACTCGGCAAATATTCCTTGATAGCAACTTTGATAGCCAGAACCGTATCCCACGCAAGGTAGGTCACGCCGAAGCCGCCGTAGCCGATTACCTTGCCTATAATATACTTATCATGCAAAACGGTGCCCGGGAACATATGAAGAGCGTTTTCGACCTCGTTGCTTTCCACATAGCCGCAATGCGGGCAGATCTCAAATTCTTCCGAATACAGCTCCATGCAGCCAAGGCAGCGTTTCAGACCGTTCTTGCCGAAATTGATGGAGGTACCCTCACCGGGAAAAAGCTGTTGTGTAAAATCATCTTCTCCGTAATGACTCTTACTTTTCTTATTGCTCAAAAGAATCCATCCCCTTCTGTCGTTATTTCACATCACTCAAAAGCTATACTCTTTTACATAGTCTTCAATAAAGCTCAGCTCCACATAGCCGTCCTCCGACACGAAGCGCTTTAACGAATCCTTGTTGAGCGGCAAAGCGTGCTCCAAATCTTTTTTGCCGTAAATGGTTGTCTGATCATAATCGGAAAGGAAGTCGCCCAGCAAACGAATCGCCGCCGCATCTGCATTCTCGTTCGTCGGCCGTACGCTCCAGCAGGTGGCAAAGGAACACGGCAGCTTCTCTTTTTTGATGGGAACGACCTTAAAGGTGCCGATACCGTCTTCATAAATCTTGCGGCAGGCAAAGAAATCACCGGTATCGGAAAAATAGAAGGCACATTTGCCTGCGGCAAACTGCTCCGCCGTGCCCGTTTTGGCTTTTTCATTCAGCCCTGCACCGAAAATGCTTTGGAAGGTGCTCGCCTTTTCGGCGCTGACAAAAGCTTCGTTTCCGTTTTGCAGGTAGTTTGAAATCTCATCCAGCGATGCAATTTCATCCAACTCAAAATTCTTGGCCAGGCTTGTGTTGACATAGACAACCGGAACATTAAAGCCGACGGGAATCTGTTTGCTGCCCGGGAAATAGGTCTGATAATCATCAAAGAAATAGCAGCTTTTTGAAATGCCCTTCGTCAGAATATTGATCAGATAATACATCTTGTTGTTCTGCGAATCCGGTATAACGACCGTGCTCAAATCTGCCGTTTTTTTCAGCGTTTCCTTTGACAGACTGTTGCTGACGAACAGGTTCGGACCCTTGTTGGCTTTCAATGCTTTTTCCAGCTCAGCCGTATAGGAAGCTTCATCTATTACCCGTATCGTCACCTTGACATTTTCATATTCGTCATTAAATTTTTTGATTGCTTTTCGGTAGGCAGCATCCACGCTGCTGTCCTTTTCTGCCGCATACCACACTTCAATGCTCGCCGGTTTCAATTCGCTCTGCTTGCTTTTTTCGTGAAGATTCACACCGAACAAAGTCGCACCGAACAAAACGACCAGCGACAGGGTCGCAATACCGATCAGCCGCTTGGCTTTTTTCGTTCGCTTCTCTTTTTTCAGCGATGTTACCTTAATTTCCTGATGTAATGATTTTTCAAATTCCTCAACACTCTCAAACCTCAAATGAGGCTCGATCGCCATAGCCTTCAGTATGGTATCATTGATATATTGCGGGATCTCCTTCACCAGATGATTCGGTTCTTCCAGAATATCCTTGATTTTTCGGTTAGTTGATTCATCGGGCTTAACGCCTGTCATCATATAATAAAGGGTTGCGCCGAGTGCATAAATATCCGTTTTCGGCCCCTGATCGCTGATTTGCTCGTACTGCTCCGGCGGTGCGAAGCCGGGCTTCAGAATAATGGTGAAGTTTTTCGCCTCCTCAGACGAAAACCGTGCTGCACCGAAGTCGATCAGTTTAATGGTACCGTCATGGCAGAGGAACACATTGTCCGGGCTGACATCCCGGTGAATGATTCCGTTTTCGTGAACATCATGCAGTGCACGGCACAAACAGGAAATGATGCTCATGCACTGGCTGATCGGCAAATGCCCGCCGCACGATTCCATATACTCGCTCAGCGTGCAGCCGTCCAGAAATTCCATAACAATATAAGCGGTATTGTTGCCCTCAAAATACTCATAAACATTCACGATATTTTTATGAGCATTGAATTTTGTCATGTTCCGGGCTTCATCAATAAAACGAATCAGACCGTATTCAAACTCTTTCTTTTTCTGACCGGAAAACAGGATCAGCTTGCTCGTTCCGGGTGGACGGTTTACGATTCCGCTCGGATAATATTCCTTTATGCAAACGACCGATTCCAGCTTCTTATCCCACGCTTTATAGGTGACGCCGAAACCGCCGAATCCGAGCACATTCCCTATAATATACCGGTTCTCCAAAACAATTCCCGGAACCAACTGGTATGGCTCCTTGGCAGGCCTTCCCTGATAATGACCACATTCCGGACAAATATCATAACTGTCATCATACATTCCGAAGCAGCCGTTACATCTGACAATCATATCCGCACCCCACTCTGATTAACCCAAAATCAATCTTCGAATTTTTCCCAAGAGAACTTATCGCCGACTAAGCGAAGAAAAACAAACTTTGCCTCTCCCAGGGTGATTATGTCATAGTCGGCAAGGTCTTGGAATGTCATAACCAGCTCATCGTTAACATAGGTCAGACCGCTGCTCTCGCCGTTCTGAATAAAGAACTTCTTTTTCTTCGGCTCAAAAGTGATGGCGGCGTGCTTCTCACGGGAAACGGTTTTTTCTTTGGCGAGCGCAACCTTATTGGCCATAGAGCGCCCGATGTTGTTACGGCCGGAGCCGAGAGAAAAGCTCTCACCCTTATACTCACCGGCAACACAAATCAGCCAGCCGACGACCGGATCGATATCGTTTGAAAAATTGTAATAAGCAACCGTTTTCGTATCAGCGGAATTGGCTGCCGAATCCGCCTGCTGAATAGCAGCAGCCAAATTCATCGGTTTTTCTTCCATATCGGTATCTTTATCTTCTTCCTGCACACCGGCCGTCTTCGGCATACTGGCGGGAGCAGTTGTTACATTTGACTGCGGCGCAAGCTCACTTGTCGGCTGAACAAACCGGTTCCCCTGATTGGACATAGAGGTCGTCTTGACCGATTTCCCCGTCTCGACCGGTGTTTCGATCACAACCTCTTTCTCTTCCGGCTTATCGTGCATAAAGCGCTTGAAGAATCCGCCGATTGAAACCTCTTTCGGCTGACCGGTATGGACTGCATCGGCGGAAGAATTGTTTTTCTGGCTCACAGCCGCCGGTTCGGCAGGATAATCGCTGTGATTCTGTGCAACTGTTTTGATGGGTGCTTTTTTCAGCGGCGGAACGCCGTTGCAATGCGGACAGGTTTCGTATTTATCGCCATCATAGAACTTGGAACAAACTTCACATTTAATCGGTTTCATAATTGCCCTCCAAAATTATTGAACTTCAATAAGAATAAACGATGTGTTGTCTCTGGAATCCGGTGCTGCGATTTTTGCCGCTTCCAGCAAACGGTCAGCCCGTTCCTCAACCGAACCGTCCGTTTGCATGATCATTTGGATCTGCCGGTCGGAGAGTGCTTTTGTCAAGCCGTCTGTCGTTAAGATCAAGCAATCCTTCGGATACAGCTGCAGCGGATTCGTGCTGATATCCATAATGGAAATGCCTCCCATGCCGATAAAACTGGTCAAAGCGTCACCCCGCTTCAAATCCTCCTCGGTTGGCTTAAATGAGGCATTCATGCTTTTCATTGTTAAAAAATAGTTGTGATCCCGTGTGGCCTGAAGCATATCATTTCCGCGCAAAATATACAGTCGGCTGTCACCCACGGACATCCAGTTGAGTTGATTGCGTTCGATATACACGGAAACAACGGTGGTTCCGGCATTCAGCTTTTCTCCTTCCTCGTTCAAAAAGGAGAGAACCTTTTCATCAAGAATATCAATACTTTGGATAAATAAATCCGCAATATTTTCTTCCGGTGCCTTATTCTTCAGCATACGAAGCAGCTCCGAAGCCGTAGTTGTGCTTGCCATTCTGCCGCCGTCTAATCCGCCCATCCCGTCACAAACAACCGCTGCTAAATCGTTTTCTTCATCAAAAAGATCGATCGCATCCTGCTGTTCTTCTCTTGTGCCGATATCACATCGCATTGCGTAGGCGTACCCGTTCATTCGTTTTTTTTCGCCCCCGATCAAAGCATAACGGCGATCGCTGAAAAGTTATCCATATTCTTTTCTTTACCGTTTTCCTTCACAATCTCAACCATACTGTTGACCCATTCCTCTGCCGAACTGCTCTGTTTGAGGCATTGGCTCATCTGTTTTTCGTCAATCAGTTCCCAAAATCCGTCAGAGCAAAGCAGGAACGACATATGTTCTTTTCGTTTTATCCTTTTACTTATTACAAAACTGCTGCTGCCCCACTCGATTCCCATCACACGCAGCAGTTTATTTCGGTCAGGATGATTCCGAATCTCTTTTTCTTTTATATCCTTGGCAAGAACCAGCATCTGAGGCACACTGTGATCGAGTGTTCTGATTTTGTATTTTCCTTTTTTGAACATATAGATGCGAGAATCACCGATGTGTCCCCATTGGATTTCTTTATCGCTGATCGCCAGCAAAGTGGCTGTTGTTTTCATCTCAAATACGGCACCTTTTTCTTTCTGTGCCTTTAACAGGTTTATCTGCGCTGATTCAAATGCTCTTCCGATCCCTGCAAAAATATCGTCTGTCGAATCGAAAAAACCGAGCATTTGTTCAACAACAAACTGAGAGGCCTCCTCGCCTCTGCCGTGTCCGCCTAATCCGTCGCAGAGAACGCAGCAAAGCGTTCCGTTTTTTTCTGCGATCCCCACGGAATCTTCGTTAATTTCTCGATTTCCCGGTTCGGAAAACTTGTAATAGCTGATCATTTCATTTATTCCTCCGAATCATTATCAGTCATCTGACAATACTGTTTCTTGCGTAATATTCGTCACTTACTGTTTTGTCTCGGAACAACACCAAGACTTTGCGGCTAAGCCGCAAAGCCTTGAGTTGAATTTTTTAATTGCATAAACCGATTGGATTATTGCGATCAGACAATAACATCGGCACTGAGGTTCTGGATAACTTCCTCATTGCTCTGCTCCGCATTGATGTAAACCTGAGCCATCTCGTTCAGGTCGTTGGAGTGTTCCTTGACCATTGCGATAAGGTGCTGGATATCATCGTTCAAGCCGTTGAACTTGCTGCGGTATGCCTCGGAAGCGGTACCGGTCCAAACACCGGCAAGGGAATTGACGAGCTGCGTCATGTTTGATGTTAAAGTGCTGATTTCACCGGCCTGGGTGTTGAATTCGCTTGCTGTGCTCTGAAGCTGTTGGGGAGTAACTCTCAAAGTGCCTTCCATATTAATAAATCTCCTTTAATTCAGTATTTTAGTTAAAATAGATTAATAGTTTCTTGTGCTTGCGGTGTTGACATTCGTGTTCTCAGCCTGTGCATAATTGGCAGCGACCTGGCGAAGAACAGCAACATACTGAGCGATCGCATTGTAGAAATTGGTCATCTGGATCTTGTCGTTGTTGAATGCTCTGTTGAACGCTTCCTTAGCATCGCCGTCCCACATACCCATGAGAGCTGCTTCGGTTTCTTCCAGGCTGTCGATCTTACCCTTGAAGGATGCATTAAGCTGCTCCAGATCGTCTGCCTTTGTTCTTAATTGTGCTTCTGTCAATTTGAATTCTGCCATTTGTTTTTCCTCCTAAAAAATTTTTTAATATTCAGCAAAAAATATTTGCCATTGCTGCTAAATGGATCCGGTTCAATGTGACGAGAAAAACAACGCAATTTGTCTTGCCTGTTCCTCTGCTCTTCTCACATTTTTGGCAGCCGTGCGAATGGCTGATGCCACATTTCTCAGCTGTCTTGCGGTTGCGATAATATCGCTCTGCGTTTTGGCACCTTTTTGAATGAACTGTCTTGCGCTGTCACCGCTCCAATTACCGTTCACCTTACCTAAGGTGTCGTTCACATTTTTCTCGGCAATTCGCTTGAGATCCGCTGCCAGGTCATCCAATTTGTTTGCCTGAGCCATTGCCTGATTGTAGTTTAATTGAATTTGCTGTGCGCTGTACGCCATTCCTTTTCACCTCACACAATCACATCGCTGACCAACACATCAGCAAGCTCTTCGTTTTCGGCTTCAACGCCGGTGTAAACTGCAGCGATCGCATTCAGGTCATTCACATATTCACGAATCATTGCGATCGCCTCGTTATACTCCTCGCGTTCCTTCAAAAACTCACTGCGGTATTTATCAGCCGCATCGCCCTTCCAGTAGTGCTCGGTTGCCTCCACTCTGGAAAGCATACTGTCAAAATAGCTTTGCACTTTGGTGATATTCCGGCACAAATCACTTGCTTCCCGCTGTAAAACAGCCGGATCGACCTTTAATGTAAAGTCACTGAAATTATAACCCATGGTTCATCCTCCTACACTCGCAGCCGCCGCACGGCATCCATAACCGCATTCTCGCAGTTGTTATACTCTTTTGCCGCTTCCTTCAGCTCGCCGGAAAATTCTACCGCTTTATCACACAACGAAACGAAGAATTCGTAGTCAACCGCAAAGTTTTTCTGAAACTCTTCATTCGCCGGACCGGACCATTTGCTGTTAAGTAAAGTGAGATCTGTACTCATTTTCGCGATTTCCTGTTTTGCTCTCTTTGCGCAGCTTTCCAACTCGCCGGCCTCCCGCGCAAGAGCATCCGAATTGATTCGGATATAATAGTTCTTCATTTCTTTCCCCTCTCCTACTTAAATCGTCTGTTTATAAGCTGTAGTTCTCTGACCTTGAATCGAAGCGGTGGTAAGATGCGCAGCACCAAAAACGGTCGTGTCTGCCAAATTTTCAGAAGCAATTGTATATTCGGTGTAAAGCCATGGAAGCCGGTCGGGAACGGTGCTCCTCCTCTCGGGCGGCCTCTTTGCTCCTGCGGAACGATCCGGCCGGGTTCGAGTCGGCTCTCAACCGATTCATACCGTGAAGCGATCTCTTCCAGCCCTCTTGCTTCTTGCGTTACTGTTTGCCCGAGCTGCATTATTTTCTGTTCCTGTCGGCGAAGCAGCCACCGGGTTTCTTCCGTTTGGGGCAGCCCTCGCAAATTACCGATAATGCCGGAAAGCTCATCTGAAATATTTGAAATTGCTTTTCCGCTGTGACGCAATTCGTCAGATGCGATGTGTAAACATCTTGTATCAACTTCCAACTCCATGTTTGCTCACCTGCCTTGCATGACTATATCTTATCAAAAAGTCGGAATTTTTGTAAAAAAACGGATGAAATGCACGAAAAACAAGACGAATGACATCTATTCAGACTAACAGCAGCCTGTCGCCGTTCCCCACGCCGCATTCGCTGAGCGTGCGATTCGGGTCAAGAATCATCTTCCGCTCCGCAAAAAAGAGATTGCAGCTCGAAACACTCTGGTCACTGAAGCCCTCTTTTTGTATGATCAAATCAATAATATCCTCTGTAATGATCTCCGTTTTCGTGTTTTCGTCCACGGAAAAATCATAAGATTTTCCGACGATCGGAACGGAAATATCAATATTTAACATTCCGTTGCCTCCTCAATTTTCTTTAACTCTTCGGCGATAGCCATATCAAAATACGAATGGATCCTCGGTTCACACCCGGGCACCTGAATAACCGAATAAATACTCAGCATCGGTTGACAAATGAGCATCCGCATTTTCACTTCAAAATCCTCCGGCTTTATCACATCGATCAAGCCGGTGACCGAACCGGAACGAAAAACTGCTTCTGCCGTATCATCGGCAATATCCAGCTTGAGCAATTCTTTTAATTCTTCCTGCCAATCAATATCTTCCTGCGATGCCAGAACAGACTTTTCCTGCTCACGAGTAAAAGGCAAATCCATGTTTACGAGCACGGATTCAACCAAGTCATCTTTCGAGATAAAGCTCAACCGGAATTTATCGAGCCTGTTTTCGGACTGCTCAACGACCGCTGCTCCAAGCGATGACAGATAATAGAAAACGGAAGCATCCGTCTCACAGCCAACCGTGCGAAGAATAAATTCCGGGAACAGCACGCACTCAATAAATTCAAGCATCGGTTCGGAAATATCAAAGCCTGTTTCTTTGGCATCCGGCACTAAGATACCACATTCTGTCAGCTCCCGCAACCCATAGATCCGGTCGCCTGCCTCTGATTTTTCAATGGCTGCTCCCGTCGGCAGAAAAACAGGTCTATCCGTTTGCGAACGAATCAGCATCTCAAAGCTCAGCCTTGAAAGATAAATTGCATTATTCATAATGAAATTTCTCCATTGCATTCATCACATTCTGCTTATAGCTGCGTGACAGCGGCACAAACAGGTCCGCTGAACAGATAATGCTGTTTTGAGAAGGGATGACCTGCATGATCTTATCGGTGTTGACAATAAAGCTTCGATGGCAGCGAATAAAATTTTCCGGCAAAAGCTCTTCAATTTCATCAAGAGTTGAATAGAAACCGACATCTGAATATTTTGTGTTCAAAAAAATTTTTTTGTTCCGTGCTTCAAAATACACGATATCATCATACCTGTAATACGCTCTGCCGTCTTTCGTTTCAACGCAGAATTTTTTATCGCCATTCTTTTTTTCTGCCGCATTGTAAAAAGAAAAGATCAAATCGTGATTGCATTGCTCAACACCCTCCTCGGTGATCGGGCGCAGCAGCAGTGAGCAGGCCATTATACTCGGTTTCAGGTACACAAGCGGCGATATGGATGTATCCGCTACGATCACAAGCTTGACTTCATCGTTTTCTTTCCGCAAGCGTTCAATCGTTTTGGCTCCGCTGTCAGCCGTAATGTCAAAGTAGCTGATATCCAGGCTGTCGTTTTCCAGATAAGCTTTCTCATATTGATCCAATTGCTGCACCGAAACAACGGATAAATCATCATCCCCCTGATAAGCGACTGCTTTTTGCAGCCCTTCATGGATCAGAGACAATTCTTCTTTTTCTTGACAAAAATTCAAAACCTTCAGCATTTATCCAATCCCCTTTGAAGACGGAATAATGATCTTTTCATTGCCAAGTGCATGGAAGCCAAAGCCGATACCGGGCCGATATGTTTTGTTTTGCTCAAGGAAGCCGATGGTGGATGTGTCAAACACCTTCTGCCCGGCAAGTCCGCCGAGCTGAACACCGCACTTGTACCCGGTGACGATGGAATAAATCTTTTTTCCGAGTAATACGCCGGCTTTCTCCATGTTCAAGTCAAACACAAAGTAAATATTATGCAGGCGTCCCCGTTCTAAAATATTTTCAAAGAAACCGTTCATCAGCCCGCAGCCTTCCTGATGGGTGTAGACCACATCGAGAAAAGCAGCAAAATCCGACACAAAGACAAAAATCGGTTTTTCCTGACTCATTCTTTCAAAAATCTCATCTTCCTCAGCACCGTTGTCGATCATTTGCCGCTTGATTGCATTGCGTGCTTTGAAGGTTTTGGTGAATTCCGTGCTGAATTCAAACAGGCTCTTAGCTGAGTCAACATAACGAATACCGAGCTTGTCGGCAAATTTCTGCAGTTGACCGCCGTTAAAATCGACCACGCAGATATCCGCACCCTTTTCTTTTGCGGAAGCTGCAATAACTTTAAGCAAATCCGTGCGGCCGGTTCTGGTCTTACCCTGAATCAGGTAACAGAAGGTTTCCCTCAAATCAATAGAATAGAGCGAAGCGGTTCGCTGAATATAAGCAAACGGTACCCGTGCAGCATCGGCAAGAAGCAGACGATACTCGTCGTTCGTGCGAAAATCCGTCCAGGTCGGCTTTTCGGGGATTTCAAGAACCCGGCGGGCAGGTGCGCCCTGATATGCCTTTGCCATTTTTTCACCGATCGCCTTAATTCCTTCGGAACGGGAATAATCATCCGCAGCCTCCAACGCTAAAACGGTCTGATATTCCAGAATCGTATCTGCATACACGGCAAGACCGCGGCCCTTGATATTGTTCGTCGGAACCACATCCAGATGGATCACATGAAGCACTTCGCCATATTTCATCTTATCGCCCAAATCAAGCGTAAAGACATTCCGGATATTCTCGCCGATTTTGTTCTGGATCTCAACCGAGCCGAAGCCTCCGGCAGAAATAGCCAGAAAAATTCCGAAACCGGCTCCGTCACGGGAAAGTTCCCAGATGATTTTTTCGTATTTGTCATCCGTTTTCTCACGGAAGTTGGAATAGTTATCGATCGCAATCACAACGGCAGGCAATACATTACCGTTTGCGTTAATAAACTGCCCGAAGTTGCCTCCGCCGACCGCCTTCTTTCGCTCCGCAAGCATCTGACCGAGCATATAGAAGAATTTGTCGATTCGTTCCATATCGTTCTCGTACATGATCGCACCGGTGTGCGGATACTTTTCAAAAGCCTGCATCATATGGTTGCTGAAATCGATCGCATACAAATTCAGCTCCTGCGGGGAATAGAGGTTTGCCAAAGCGAAGAAAAGTGACTGAAGAAATGTACTTTTACCGCTGGTAACATTGCCGCAGACAGCCAGATGACCGTTTTCGGCAAAATCAACGATCAAGGGCATCTGCGCCTGATTCTCCGGATCGTCACACAGGCCGATCGGAACCGCCAGTGACCACTGCTCATGCTCTGGCCAGGCATCCCGGCGGCAGAAAGCCGCTGCCGAAAAATCGCCGACCACATCAATATAAAGCTGCTCCGGCAGCATTGGCAGCCACAGCGCTGAGCCTCTTTGATACCCGTATTTCTGGGCAATGCCGCCGATATGGTCAATGACCGCATCCAGCTGAGATTTTTCTTTCGGCTCAGGCAAAGCCATGTTCTTTTCCTGCGCCTTTATCATGCAGGCTTCAACATTCCCTGTGCCGTATTTGCCCAGGAGTGTGATGAAATTGCGCAGCAGCTTTTCGTTATAGCTGTTGTTCGGAAAATCATATTCCATTTGCTCCAACAAAACAAAAGCCTTGGCAATGATCTGATTGATCCCCGAAAAGCTTTTTTTCAAATCATTCAAATCAATGCCGCATTCTTCTGCAGCCGCTTTAACACAATCAGCAAATCCGCTCAACCAGTTCTGGCGGATGCTTTCCTTGTGTTTTTGAGAAAACTTGTTGCCGAGAAGTGTTGTCTTTCCGGTTGAGGAGATCAGCTTTACAAGATTCTGGTTGCTTCCGCCCCCGTTTTCGTCGTAAGTCGCACCGCTCCAGCCGGATTGGAACAGCTCATAAATTTCATCGTTGCCGACCTGCAGGTAACAGCGACCGGCTTGTGAAAGATAGGCAGCATCGGGCTTGCCGAGCATTTCCGAGCTGTCCTGCTTATCCTGAACACGCAGGCAAAGCTTAAACTTGGAGTTGCTTCGGATGTTATCATCAACAACACCGCCTGGCTTCTGTGTTGCCAGGATCAGGTGAACACCAAGGCTTCGGCCAACCTGCGCAACGCTGATAAGCTCTGCCATAAATTCAGGTTCTTCCCGCTTCAACTCGGCAAATTCATCAATAATGATGAACAAATGAGGCATCGGCACCGTTGCTTCATTGTTCTTGAGCAGCCGTGTATATGCGTTGATGTTGTTTACGCCGTTTTCGCTCAGCACCCGCTGACGGCGCAGGTTTTCGCTCTTGATGGAAACCATGGCACGGCGAACCTGCGCACCGGAAAGGTTAGAGATCCTGCCGAGGGTATGCGGCAAATCCGCAAAAAGGTTCGCCATACCGCCGCCCTTGAAGTCAACCAACAGGAACCCGACATCATCCGGGCTGTAATTCAGTGCCAGAGAAAGTATGTAGGTCTGAAGTGTTTCGGATTTACCTGAACCGGTCGTACCGGCAACCAAGCCGTGAGGACCGTGGTATTTTTCGTGAATATCCAAAAAGCAGTCTACGCCGCCGGCTTTCTGCCCGATCAAGGCTCTCATATTTTCATAGGTTCTGTTCTTTTTCCACCGCTCGATCACATTCAGTTCTTCGACCGTATCCACATGATACATATCCAAAAAAGTGAGTGCGTTCGGGATCTCACCGCCGGTAATCACCTCTGACACCTCCACCTTGGAAAGGGTGCGTGCGAAATGCTCCAGCGTATTATTGTCAATCTCGTCATATGTCACCAGATTGCCCAATGTGTTCAGCGTGTTCGGGGAATAAATACCGGTATAGGTACCGTCATTATAGACGATGCACTGGCAGGAGTTCGGCAGATCCTCATAGTTTTCGGCAAACAGGATCGTTGTAAGGCCGTAACATTCCTTGCAGTCAAAAATATACTTTGCCAGCGGCTCACCGTCAAGCAGCGCAGCATCCTCAACAAACAGGATGTAATACGGCTTCGGAACAACATCTTTGTTGGAATACATACTGTCCTTGCTGTTTTCGTCACGCAAGCGGAAAATTTTGGTCAGCTCATAGCAGACATCACTTGTTTCTTCTTCGGAAAAAGCACAGTATCTTGTCTTTTTATCCTCTGCCCAGCAATGAGGCAGCCACTTGCAGAATTCGACATCACGCTTATTCTTTTTATCGCTGAAAATGTAAGCCAGCTTCACATCGGTGTAGCAGTCACAGGCAGCGATCTGCGCACTGAGGTTTTTCATGACCTGATAGGCTCCGGCTTTGTTTTTTCCGCCGACCACACCTATCAGCTTATTGCTCATGATATCCAGACAAACCGGAACATTCTTCAGCACGGAGTAAGTTTCCTGAATAAAAGAAGGCTTTGTGGTAAGTGAATCCTCGATCAGAGAAAAACGCTCTTTCGGGATCTGGATCTCCGACTGGAACGGAAGGTCGCCGATCCCGACACGGTGCACCAGAAAATCGTAGTGCGTATAGTTGCGGTTCCACAATTTAGGGTCTTTCTTGGCATATTTCACAACAACATTGGCGTCCGGATAGATTTCGTGCATGACCTCATAATTATACCGGCTGGCCTCTTTGATTTTTTCAGCCGTGGTCATCAGATATTCGCTGTATGCCTCAAAGCGATGCTTTTCTTCAGCTGCACTTTTCTTTTCCGCTCTGCGATAGTTTACGATGCCCCAAAAAACGCCAAGCATGGCCGAGGTCAATGCCGTGATCAGGCCTGTGAACATCATAGGGCTTGCCGATGTTCCGCTGCTTCTGCTGGAAGCGATCATAAGGAAGCTGCCCATCATCATGGGTATTGCCATTGTAAAAGACGGGCCGAGCGTTGCCAGCATTGATTTATCCTGCTCCGGCTTTGGCGAAGGCGGAGGTTCGATTTCAAAAGGAGCCGTATACAAATCACGCAGCACACGGGGTGCACGATTGAAATACTCTTTTATTCTTTCGGCTTTTTTCCCTTTTGCCTCCTCCGGATCGGGCTTGTTTTGATAGGGCGTTAAATTCTTCTCGTTGACCTCAATATTATTTTTGGTCTTGCCGCTAACGGCGATTATGTCACCCAGAAAAACAATGCTCAAGCCGATTGCATTGATGGTGTCGCCGTATTTCAACGGGGCATTGATATGAACACGAACCGAGTTGAGGAACACACCGTTCTGGCTCAGATCCTCAATAACCCAATCCCCGTTTTGGTTTGTGATTTTGGCATGAGTGCGGGAAATATAAGATGCCTTGCACACGATGTCGTTTTTCTCATCCGAACCGATCGAAACAGAATGGCCGTTGATCCGATATTTCCGGCTCTCAAAAACATTCAGCTCGCTCAAAGACGGTGTGATACGAACAATTACACCGTCCCGGGTAGAAATATCGAACTTGATTCCGTCCTCAATTTCAACATATTCATAGGAGTTTCCGTTGCTCAGGATCTGATAAGCTTCCTCCGCAAGAACACGCCACTTGCGGTCGATAACATCAAGCTGCAGCGTGACATCCTCCGATGTTTGAAAAATACCCTTTTCAAGTGTGATCTCATAGTTGGTGTTGTCGATATTCGGAAGAATATATTCTTTATATGCTTTAGCGGTGAAAACCGCAAGAACAATATTCATACGCAACCTCTCAAATCAAACCGTATATGTTGTTATACACAAAAAATATGAGCTTCGTTTCACCGAATGATACCGAATCATATGTGTGCAGTTTAATTAACTCCCCGGTACGCATTGCATGGTTTTTTGATAAGCTTCTTCCGTGCCTGTTCTTCATATTAAAAACAGACGGGCAGGAATTCGACACATTCAGCAGGGACGGAACCTCCTGATCATACACCACCTGACATTGCTTTAATGCAACGCTCTCATCAAAGACGCACAGACTGTTTTCATTAAAATCACGACCGATGGTTATATTTTTTTTGCTGAGATTGTAGAAATATTCACGCTCACCGAACTGATTGACTTCCAGAACCTTGATGAGCCAGTAATTTCTGTCACCCGTTTTATGGTAGCTCTGAATGGCTTTATCCAAAATATCATTTCGCATCGTCTGATGAAGCTTTTGGTTAAAATAAGCCAGTTCCTTTTTCTTTTTTCTTCGCCTCGACAAAGCCGCAACCAAACAAACCAGCAAAAAAGCCAAAGCAACTGCCGCCAAAACAACAAGAAGAACCTTTATGATCTCTGCCTTTTGAATCGCATTCATTTTTGCTCTCCCTCACAGTATCCTCTTTATGAAATCTCCATAATATAGTTGTCGTAAACCCAGCCGGTGTGACCGTCAAAGCTTGTCTTTGCCCATTGACCGTCATCTGACCATCCGTCAATCACAAGGATCGTTCCGCTCGGGATCTGCGTAAGAATATCCGCATCGGTCGATGGCTCTTTTCTGAGATTCAAACGACTGTTTTCCGCTGTTGCGACCCGATACCGCTTTCCGCTTTGTATCGGCTCATCCCGGGCTGTCACCGGCTGCGTTTCGTCGTTCTCTTCTTCCGGCTGTCGGATCTCTTCGGCAGCCATGCCGTCATCGGGAGCCTCCTGCTCATCGTACGGCAGCATTTCCTCCTCTGATCCTTCCGTCTTATTGCGGGAAAAAAGCCCTGTCACCGCATCTTGGTAGGATTCAAACGGGTCGGTATTCACTGCATCCGTAAGAGCCAGTACGTTGAACAAAATAAACAGCAAAACCGGAACAGCGATAATACACGCTATCAGCCATGTTTTTTGTTTGCCTGCCGCAGACCGGTGATATCCGCCCGTGGAAGAAACCGAGGTATACACCGGCTTAATTGCACTCTGAAAATTTCGCTCATCTAAACCTGAAACAGGCTCCCGGAAAGGAGCCTTTTCTGATACTTGATATTCACTGTCTGTCAAAACAGTTTCTGTTCTCCGCCGATCCGTCTCCGACAGAATTTTTTCTGATGGATCCAGATTCATCCGGGTGAACATATTTATTGTTTTTGAATCCCCGGGAATATCCCGTTTCGGTTCATCCGGCGAAACGATCTCCGAACCGCATACCGCACAGAACCGGATCTCCTCATCATACACCGTACCGCAGTTCTGGCACAATATTTCTCCCATCAGCAATAATATCTCCCTGTTGTGTTACAGCCTGTCTGCCGTCAGTACCGCCGTGTGTTTTCCGCCCATTTATCAACTGCTCGGTCACCGTAAACCTGCACATCCTCGATCACGGCACCGATCTCACGAATGGTTTGCTCTGTATCACGCCCGGGCAGCACGATGGCGCCCAGCTTGAAATTGGAAATTCTGGAGTTGGCGGTCGAGCTGAGGATAACATCCGAAGGAACCTTTGCCTTGATGTAAACGGACACCGCCGGAAGAATAGCACTTCGGAATAAATAGATGAAAAACAGAAGTCCGGTGATAACAATCAGTACTGCGGCGATCTCTTCCGGAAAATCCCGATCGCTCCGAAACCTGATCCCGAGCATATGGCGCAAAAATGATGCATCCGGCGTCATCGGCATCCACACGCTCCAACCCAGTGCGAACAGCATTGCAAACACAACATTGTTTGCAATACGCTGACGGAAGCGAAGATAAGCCCAGATACCGAATATCAGCAGCGTAAACAGCAGCGAGAGCCCCCAGCTCAGACTGCCGAAGAAAAAGCCGATTAGTGCCACGACCGCACAGAGAAGCCAGGTCAGAATGAAATCCGCAAACGAAAGCTGCTTGCCCTTTTCAAAATTAAGGCCGCCGATGCTGTTGATATCAAACTCCTCGTGTCTTATGCTTTTCCCGCTGAAAAGCGAACGCCCGACCGAACGGTGAATGACCCGCTTGTTGGTCACGGCAATGCGGCAATAGCCCCGGCTGAACCCGAGTCTTTTACGCACACGACCGACTTCATACTGTTTGATCGGCCGCTCCCCTTCGCAGGGAGCGATCAGTTCCGGCACGATACGCTTACCTTTTTCGTAGCTGTCCGCTTTTTTACGGGATTCAACTTGTGTAAAGCTAAAAAAGCTTTTTGCAGACATACGCTCGGTATTCTGCGGTGCGTTGGGCATATTGCCGACTGCGCCGCACCGGCACTGTCCCTCCGGCTGACCGCATCTTGAACACAATCTCACTCCGTGCGACTGCGTCATTGCGCCATAGGAAGAATATGAGGAAGGCTCACGATATCTGTTATTTTGGGGTGCCGAAGCACCGCAGACACATTCGCCGATCGGTCGGCCGCATCTGGTACAAAATTTCGCCATAGTTTATATCCTCCGGCATCAATCGTCCATTGAGATCGGAATAACCCGGCCGTTCTCCGTATCGCAGGCGAAATTCACCCGTATGTATTCCGTCTCTTCTCTCGTGTCAGTCAATGTCTCACCGCTGTACCAATCCTCATACTGATAAGTGTAGGTATAGGTCACACGAAACAGCAAAGTGATAAATTCCTCCACATCGCTGTCATCCAGCTCGACCTTACTGATTTTTATCGACTTGCATTTTTTGTCTGAAAAATTGTTTTTGATTTCATCATAAAAAGATTCCATTCTTCCGAATTTATCCGAAAGCTTCAAATCTTTATAATCCTTCTGAGCCGCTGCACCGGTCATGACCGTTCGGATGACCGATTCACCGATACCTTGCAGGGTCTCCATGCTCTTATCGGAAAGCGTCGGAACGACCACCGTATCGCCATCCAAAGCTTTGGTGCAAACCAGCTCATCATATATACTGCCAACAACACGGAACTCATGGCTTCCCGAAAAAGCACTCGGGATCGTGTAAGAGTCGTACCACTTTTCCTCTTCCCGGCATTGCTCCGGATTCTTTAATTCGATGCCGTCCATAAAGATCCTGGCACCGGCGCAGGTTTTGATTTCATAATCTGTGACCAGATAATCATTCATCCCCACGCAATAATTATCAAAGAACAACCACTTTTTTGTTTTCTTTTTTGTCAGAACAATATCGTAGGTGGTTTCCGACCCGGAACCTTCCCGCACATAGCGAACAATATAGGATTTGATCAGGGCGTTATCCTTCAGACGACTGCTGTCGGCTTCCATGCCGTAGCTTTCAAAGCCATTCGGATAACCGGCATATTCTTGAATGGTATAATTGGAAACACTGCCGATTTTTA
The DNA here is from genome assembly GCA_045642685.1 of Acutalibacteraceae bacterium. Lineage (GTDB taxonomy): Bacteria > Bacillota > Clostridia > Oscillospirales > Acutalibacteraceae > UBA8612. The sequence continues at coordinate 19,318 of JAZUJI010000045.1, forward strand.
TATCGGTGTTATTCTGCATATACTGCACAAAGGTTTTTTTGTTGACAAAATCCGACTCCGTAATGTCAACATATGAATACATTTTTTCATAGTCGCCTTCTATGCAGCACTCAAAATACTTCTCTGCGATTCGCTCCGGCTTTGTCAGGGAAAAACCGACCGCAAAAAAGCACACGACCGCAACAATGAAAAACACCACAAGACAAACAAGCGGCAAAAACATTTTGTTGTTCGCAAGCCTCTGGACCGCCTGGCGGTTCTCCTGCGTATCAAGATGTTTGGCTTTTTGTGAAACGACATTCGCCGTTGACTTTACCGCTTTCTTTACCCGGTAAACATCGCTTTGGAACTGCGCCCGATCAAAAGCCTGCGAAGCTCCTTCCCGGTAAGGGGCACCGTAAACATCGTTTTGATTTCGTTCCGCCGGGGCATTTACCCAAACGCTCTGATTAAAGCTCTGCTGCGGAGCAGACAGTTCTTCTTCAAAAACCGTTCCGCAATACTCGCACAGCTCACTCTCTTCCGGATTCCACTTGCCACATTCCGGGCAATACATACCGCACCTCTCCGTTCTTTTTCACTCATGTCATTCCGATGCTGTGATTTCGCCTCGGCTGCATCAAATACCGCCCTTGAACCGGCGGTAAAACGCAGCCCTCTGCTCTTTTCCGTTTCCGACGATCAGATCCGGTGTGGCTGCAAGCAGATGATTCTGAATCAAGTAATCCGCTTCCTGCCCATTCATTCGAAGCGAAAAGTGAACTTTGCCGGAGCGGTAAACCTTTACACGGTTTGAGCCGCTCTTATAAATCCACTTCACGCTTGTATAGGGCAAAATGACCGTATCGATCAGACGACCGGTTTTTGAGCTGCGGTATACGGCAAAGGCACTCTTACCGAACACAAGGCCGCTGCCCTGCGCTGTTGTAAGATCCACGATCAGATCACCGCAATCCAAATAATTCTTAAGCAGCAAAACATTCTTTTTTCTGGGTGAATAAATAATCAATTCTGCCGTGCACCAGATAATACTCGCCAGCACCGAAAGGTAAAGATACGCCGGAACATCATCGGAATAATTCGTCACATAATACCCAAGCGCACAAATACCGATGCCGATGAGCAGTGCCGCCGCAACGATACGATATCGCTGGATCAGTTCTCTTTTTCTCAGGATCGTCAACAGGTTGACAGAATTCATCCGGTTCACGCAAACACCGCCTACTCTTATAAATCGAGATCAAGAGCGCCATCGCTCACATATTCGGCTTCTTCGGTTGCTTCAGCAGCCTCATCGTCCGAAAATTCCGCAGAATCTTCTTCTGCCTGTGCAATAAACTCTTTTTCTGCCTGTGCGATCATCTGGTTGTAGGTCTGGCTTTCCGCATTGACATAACCGATGAAATGCACACTCTCAATATCCTCATGATTGAAAAGCAAAAAGGTTTCTTCGTCCAGATATCCCTCCGGCCACGGGCAGGCGATATAGTCATAGTAGTTTTCTTCGTTGTCCATCTGGGTCGTTCCGATAATAAGAAGCATTTTGGTTGCCTCTTTAACAAGCACTACAGAACCGAGCGGAAGTAAATCTTTCATAATAAATCTCCTCTATTTCTTGATATTTTCGTTAATTTGCACCGGCACGACCGAGCCTGAGAATGTTGATCAGAGTTTTTGCATTCTTGGCGATATCAGCCAGTGTTTTCGGAATACCGGTAATGGATTTTGCTGTTTTGTTTGCGGTGGACAAATCGCTGCTTTCAATTTGTTTTTCTGTCCAGAGCTTGCTGATCGCATTGTAACCCTTTTTGACAATATCAATTTGCTTTACGCCTACACTAACGGCTTTTTTAGTCTTGTCGATGGTTGAAACAATGTTCGTAAACTCCTTTTTCATCAAAGCTCTCTGAACACGGCTGCCCGATATCAGCGTCTTGCCTGCATCGGGAAGCTTGGTGAGTTCTTCTTTGATCCCCGCGATTTTACCCCAATCCGCTTGCTTATAGGCGGCTATGGAGTTTTGCAGACCGGCAAGTGAACCAACGGTATCCGCTGCAAAGAACCCGATGCCGCCAATGGTTTTGCCGACATCTTCGTTACCGAAGAGTCCGCCGATCTTACTGCCTGTCCATTCAAACGCCGTCTTCCCGTAGTTGGTTTCGCCAACCATACCGTACTCGCCTTTGGCGCAATTGACAATATCGGTTATTCCGTTGGCCGTATCGTTCATACCGCTGATGATTGCCATGACCGAAAGCGGTGTGGCAGTGCCGTACGACCCGACAATGGCAACAACACTCGTCCCGACCTTTAATATGCCGCCTGCCGTTTTTGCGATCGCCTTACCCCATTGGATCGTCTTGTAAACAACACCACCGTTATTGTAGCTGTCTACAACATAATCGACCGCCACGGTGATTCCGTTTTTCACCTTCTGGTAGGTATCGGTGACAAAATCCTTCGCTTTGTTAAAACCGTCCTTTACATTGTCCCAAACATTCGTTACGATTTTTACAAATTTGTTTTTAACATCCTTGGCTGCTTTTTTAACTACTTTGGAAGCATCGGAAAACCATTCATGGATACGCTCCGACACCGTTTTGGCGGCCTTCCGGCTGCCGCGCAGGCTATAGTCACCGGTCAGAACACGCTGCTCCGACAAATTGTACCGATCAATAGCGGCACGGAGACAATCTGCCAGTGCTCTCTGATCCGCTGCGCAATTTGAAATGTTTGCGCAAATGGCAAGCCGGTTAATTGCACCGCCGACCTGCACAGAAACAACGCTCCGTGTTGCTTTCAGCACAGAATCGACATTTGATTGGATATTCGAAATTTGCCTTGCAATACCTTGAAATTCCTGTTCCGTTTGAGCGATCACATTTGTTTTAATTTCAAAATCAGCCATATTTTCACCTTCTCATATAATTCGAGTTGAACTCCTCGCTTTCATTCTATCAGAAGTGTGCGATAACGAGTCAAAACTTGACGAAATGTATGTTTAATGGAATGAAAATCACTTTTTTTGCCGATTTCAGCATCTGCAAGCTGATCGGGAACCTGCCAAGCGAAGCGAAACAGTGCCGAAAAGACCGTGTGATTCGCCGTTTCTTTGTGTAAAAGTCAACACTGTGTTTGGCAAAAATCCCGCTGCGGAATTGGTGGTTCAGTAAAAATCAAAAACGGCGATCCCTCCGGATCCGGTTGATCTTTCACCTTGCAGGAACTTATTATTCCGCTGTTTTATACCGTTCTTCCAAATATTTATATGGTAATAAAGCAATAATTTCAATTATTAAGGAAAAATATACCATATGTAGTATATCACTGAAATTGCTGAAAGTCAATCTTTTATCGTCTTATTTCTACTTTGATTCCACTTGTTTTCAGCCAATTCGTGCTTTTTTGACCATTTACGCCGCTTGCACGGGTACCGTAAAGAAACCACTTCAAACAATATTCGACACGGCAGTCGAACGATTCTCGCCAACGGTATCTCGAACCAGTACCATATCCGGGACTTTGATGTATCGCTCCGGGAAAAATAATTGACAGCGCATTTTCATCGTATATAATGGGTTTGAAAGGCACATAGGCTAAAAAACAGCACAGATGGTTCGGATATATTCCCGAAAAGGATCATGTTGTTTTTGCAAGACTATACTCCTGACAGCAAAGATTTTGGATATCAACACCAACAAAGGGTTCTTCTTGGTCAGGATTTCCATTTTCCGATCGATTTTCAGCAGCCAAACAAGTGCTGCGATCCCTCAGCGTCAGGCGCAGAATGATCATTTGTCTGCATCCCTTTCGGGCGAAAAAACGTCGGCGGTAAAAATCCGCCGACGGTGTAAAACATTTTTTATTTTACGGTTCGTGATCAAAGAACACATCCGTTATTTCACGGATAATTTCTTCAGGTCGTTTCCTTTCAAAAACTCTTTCATGGTATCATATTTTTTATTACCGTTATTCAGAAGCCGCCGGCCGAAAAGAGCATATCGGTTCCCGCTATATGTAACATACGCAGCGTGAAGCTTCGGTGTATCACTCCAGCAGCTCAAGTCCTCTTTCATCCAGCATTTCATTGACGGTGATTATGTCTTTTTTATTTTCCAGGCAAAACAGGATTATGCTGTCCCGGGGCGACTTTACATAGAGGTCACATAACGAACAAATTTTCAAAAGCTTTTTTGTTTCGTCGATATTCAGGCTCATTCCCAATGCCAGCATCAGAATTTTGTTGCGGGACGGATTGGTTTTATTGCCGTTGAAAATCTGATAAGCATAGTTTTTATCCAGATTGCTTTTCTGAATGACCTCGCTTTTTCGCAGCCCCTTTTCGTTCAGCAGGATTTCAAGATATTCGGCAATGGATGAAAAGCTGAGCTGTTCATACTCATGCTGGAAAAATTCGGAGTAGCTTTTGGACGATTTCAGAATTTTCAGTAATTCATCGGTTGACTTTTGCATTTTTCTGCCTCCGTATCTATTATATCGAATCTCATTTCCGAATACAAGGTGGTATTTTTTTGGACATTCTGAAACAAATCAATGACACCACTTTTTTTGCCGAAGAAGAGAAAGTGGTTTATGTCCTCAAGCGCATTGCCGAAGAGGATGTTGCGATTTTTGAAAAGTTGATCACACTGCGCAACGAGCACCTTGTTAAAATTCATCGGCTTCTTACGATGGATGAAAAAATGTATGCGGTTTGCGAATACATCACGGGTGAAACACTCGAACACCTGGTCGAACGCAGCGGAACGCTCAGCGATGAAGAAGCGCAGCGGTATTTGACCGACCTGTGCGACGGGTTAAAGGCGGTACACGCCTGCGGGATCGTGCACCGGGATATTTCACCGAAAAATGTGATGATCCACAACGGACGAGCCATTCTGATCGACTTCGGTATCAGCCGAATGGTTAAGAGCGGCCGATCCTCCGACACACAGATCCTGGGTACGCAGGGCTACGCCGCACCGGAGCAGTTCGGCTTTTCGCAGACATCGCCGAGAACAGACATTTATGCGCTGGGCGTGCTGCTCAATTACATGAAAACCGGTCACATTCCGTCCGAGCAGAAAGAAACAGGTTATTTCGGTGAGATTATTGCCAAGTGTACCGAGATGGACGAACGCAACCGCTATGCCAACACGGAGCTGCTGCTTGAGGATTTGAAAAAGCATAAGCGTTTTCACCGGCTGCTTCGCAAGTTCCCCGGTTTTCGCCGGAAGAATCTGTTCCACGCCGCCGCTGCGGTGTGTTACGATTTGTTTGTCCTTTTGGTTTATGCGGTCAGCATTACAACGGATGCACCAAAGCACTCGGTTCGCTATCTGGTTTTTGATTTGCTGTTTGTTACCTTTTTGTTTGTTGCGCCGGCGATGCTGATCACCAACTTCGGCGGGTGGCTTGATCGCTGGTCTTTTACACGAAACAAAAGCAAAGGCGAACGGGTATTGATCGTTGCTTTTGCGGTTATGCTCAGCGTGGTGCTGTGCGGCATCTGTTCGCTGCAGTTAAACTGATTATAGAATCGTCTTCAGAAAAAAGGTTGTGCTGGCAGCACACCAAAAGCGAAAAATCCTTCGTTATAATAGAGTCATCCTAAAATAACGGAGGAAAAAAACATGAACGAAAACAACCCCAATCAAACACCGGCAGCAAACGGGAACATGATCCCCTGCAAGGCGTGCGGCACGCTGATTGCAAAAAAGGCCAAGGTTTGTCCGTCCTGCGGAGCCAAAAACAAAAAACCGATTTACAAACAGGTATGGTTCTGGATCCTGATCGTCCTTGCCGTGATCGTGCTCGGCTCGGCTCTCGGCGGCGGGGATGACAGCAAAGAGAATACCTCCACGAAAGCGAACGGAGAAGCCGCTGTTGAAACAAAGGCGAGCCACGATAACGAAATCGGCGAATATTCCGTGGAGATAAAATCGGTGCGCATGGCAAAAACCTATGACGATAAGAATGCGGTTATCGTGACCTATCATTACACCAATAACACCAACGATAATCCGACCGCATTTTTCATTGCTTTTGAAGACCGGGTCTACCAAAACGGAGTCGGCTTGAATGAGGCCTATCTATTAAAGGACAGCGAAAAATACAACAGCGACAATCAGACCAAAGAGATCAAAAAAGGTGCTTCGATCGATGTTGAGGTGGCTTACGAGCTTAACGACAGCACGACCCCGCTGGATGTGGAAGTAAAAGAGCTGTTCAGCTTTTCCGATAAAACGATCAGCAAGACTTTCAATTTGAAATAAAGCGGCAGCGCAGGCAGTACAAAAACAGCTTCCTTGATGGCGGCCTGTAATTGGGCGAAAGAAAAAGGAGAAATAGATTTATAGTATTCTGCGCTGATCGACAGATTCTTTTTCTGTTTGTTTCAACATACTTGTATGAATTTTACACCTGTGTTAACATACTTACATACTGTGCAGTCTGTTAAACACTTGATGTATGAAGGGTGTTGATACAATGAAAAGAATCATACTTTGTTTGCTTCTGGTTTTCACCATGATTCTGTCTGCCTGTTCTGCCGATGTTCAGACGGATACGGTAAAGGGTTCAGCAATTGCATTTCAGATAGCAGAAGAAAAGGATATTGATTACAGTTGCTTTGAAGGTTTATTGTCCGAGGTTGCCTGCGGCGCAGGTAAATCCTGCACATATTCAGCATATGATATTGATAATGACGGCATTCGTGAACTGATAATAAAGATCGGCACATGTGAAGCTGACTGTTTTTACCATTTCTACGCTCTGAACAAAGAACTTTATCCGGTTGAACTCGGCAAAATTCAGGGTTCTCACAGTGTGTTGTACGCTGCCGAGGAGAAAGCCGGAATTATACTTGCATCAGGAAGCATGGGCTACCAGACCGTAACTCATATTTCAGTTCAGAACGGTGCAATAGTCACTTGTGTGATTGAAGAAGGTGAATGCGGCGGTGATTACTATAGCAACCGTTTTCCCCTGTCAGTCTGCTTTGTCACGGATAAGTATCTGCTTGAAAAAAATGCACAGCTTACAGGCAGGGAGCTTGATAACAGCGACTGTATTTTTGACCCCGGAAAACTTTCGCAATTTATTACTCTGTCCTCCACCTCCACCGCTATTGACATGAGTTTTGACCTTGTCTGTAAGAATTCCTCGTCCCCGATTTTTGAATGCGGCCTCGCAAACATAAGGAACATACCGGTTGCACTCACCCCGTCTCAGAAGCTTTACACGGTTATGGGCAATTCCACCGAATACATGATTGTAGAAGATGGTATTGTTGTGGGTTACATTTTATATAACGGTTCTGTTATGCGTAATATGTCCATGAAGCAATACTTCCCGTCCGATGAATGCTTTGAAATTGCTCCTCTGATTGCACGCGACGGTACACATACTTACTGCTGCTGGGCACTGGAAAACTCGTACATGATTCTCGGTGCGATTGTAAACGAATCGGCTGATGAAAGCAGATACTTCGACTGGCCGACAACCATGTTGATTTTTCTCAAGGATTTTTCACAGTTCACATTCAGCGACCGGATACAGTAAAGCAAAATTATAAAAATCACTAATTCATACTCTTTTTTTAACATTCAACAAATCTCCTGCTATTCGGCACAACGATGCGGTCAAATAACAGGGGGAGGTTATGGAAAATATATTACAGCTGAACGAACAGGAATCCGATACCGGCGAAACGGTTTATAAAAAGCTCACGGATGAAAGGGATTTTCCCAAACATCCGTGAGCTTTTCTTATATGAATTGATTTAGGAAATGCGGAGAAGCCAATTCAAAACGATGGTGAACACCATTCGGAACCACCCGAGAATGGATTGAACCGTTGTTTGCGGTTCGGGTTGAGCGTTCGTGACCGGGTCGGAGTCGGGTGTGATTTCATCCGGCTCGACCATTTGGTCGATCACGCCGCAATACTCGATATAGGCGCTGTTTGCGTTCAGCTCCTCCTGCGCTGCATTTTGGTTGATGTTGTTGAGCAGGATACCCGCTTTTTCAATCAGCTTCGCATCGTCGGCGTTGATGATGCCGTCATGGTTGGTGTCGCAGGCGGCACGCTGAGCTGCGGTCAAGCCGTCGGCACTTATCATGCCGTTGGCAACGAGATAAACAAAATACGCATCCGTGCCGTCATACCAGCTGTCGCCGTTGATGTCGCCGAACAGAACAATCTCGCAGGTCGCCACAGTAAACCCGTTTGCATCCACGATTTTGATTTCATCGCCTGTACCCACACGGGTCGAAGCAGACGGAGCGATCACGGAATAGCCCTCGGCGAGCGTGAACCCGGCAGCAAAATCCGCTGTACCGGCGGTCAGACCGGTGATGAAATTCGTACCCTTTTGCACCGCAAATGTGCCGCTCGGCGTAAAAACGGTATCAAGCAGCACCACGGAGTTGCCGTTGGCTTGGGCATATTGCTGCGCCGCCGAACCGTCATAGCAGTAAACCGTTGTCGCACTCGGCAAAACACTCTCACCGATGCTCGTTACACTGTCCGGGATCGAAATGCTCATCAAGCCGGTGCAGCCGTAAAACGCACCCATCCCGATGCTCGTTACGCTGTTCGGAATGGTGATGCTCGTCAAGCCGGTGCAGCCGTAAAACGCACCCATCCCGATGCTCTCTACGCTGTTCAGAATGGTGATGCTTGTCAAGCCGGTGCAGTTGTAAAACGCATAATTCCCGATGCTCGTTACGCTGTTCGGAATGGTGGTGTTTTTGCAGCCGTAAATTAAGGTGTTGCTTGCTGTTTTGTTAATGGCGTTGCAGTTGTTGCGGCTGTCATACACCGTGTTTCCGGCAGCAACGGAAATGCTCGTCAAACCGGCGCAGCCGAAAAATGCATAATCCCCGATACTTTCTACGCTGTTCGAAATGGTGATGCTCGTCAAGCTGGTGCAGTTGAAAAACGCATAATTCCCGATGCTCTCTACGCTGTCCGGAATGGTGATGCTTGTCAAGCCGGTGCAGCCGTAAAACGCATAATCCCCGATGCTCGTCACACTGTTCGGAATGGTGATGCTCGTCAAACCGGTGCATCCGGAAAACGCCCATTCTCCAATGCTCGTTACGCTGTTCGGAATGGTGACGCTCGTCAAACCGGTACAGCGAGAAAACGCACCATTCCCGATGTTTGTTACGGGTTTTCCGTTGTAGACGGACGGAATCGTCAAGGCTCCGCTTGCGGACTCATTACAGCCCGACACAGAATAGCTTTCGCCGTCATCGTTCAACGAAAAAGTCAAATCCGTCTCATCCGGCGTTAAACCTGCATCAAGCAGCACCACGGGGTTGCCGTTGGCTTGGGCATATTGATGCGCCGCCGAACCGTCATAGCAGTAAACCGTTGTCGCACTCGGCAATGCATCATCACCGATTACCATAACCGAAGCCGGGATCGAAATGCTCATCAAGCCGGTGCAGCCGTAAAACGCACAATCCCCGATGCTTGTCACGCTGTCCGGAATGGTGATGCTTGTTAAGCCGGTGCAGTACTCAAACGCACTATACCAGATGCTTGTTACGCTGTTCGGAATGGTGATGCTTGTCAAGCCGGTACAACCGCAAAACGCATAACCCCCGATGCTCTCTACGCTGTTCGGAATGGTGACGCTCGTCAAGCCGGTACAATCGCCAAATGCATAATACTCAATGCTTGTTACACTGTTCGGAATGGTGATGCTCGTCAAGCCGGTGCAACCGAAAAACGCAGCATACCCGATACTTTCCACACTGTTCGGGATGACCGTGTTTTTACACCCGGCAATCAAAGTGTTACTTGCCGTCTCAATAATGGCATTGCAGTTGTTCCGGCTATCATATACCGTGTTCCCGGCAGCAACGGTAATACTTTCCAACCCGGTGCAACGGGAAAATGCATAACGCTCGATGCTCGTCACACTGTTCGGAATGGTGATGCTCGTCAAGCCGGTGCAGTCGGAAAACGCATCAACCCCGATGCTCGTCACGCTGTTCGGAATGGTGATGCTCGTCAAGCCGGTGCAGTGGAAAAACGCAAACTCCCCGATGCTCTCCACTTTGTCCGGAATGGTGATGCTCGTCAATTCGGTACAGCTGTAAAATGTATAATCCCCGATGTTTGTCACATTGTTCGGAATGGTGATGCTCGTCAAGCCGGCGCAACCGGAAAACGCATAATCCCCGATGTTTGTCACGCTGTCCGGAATGGTGATACTCGTCAAACCGGTGCAGTAGTAAAACGCATAACTCCCGATGCTTGTTACGGGTTTGCCGTTGTAGACGGACGGAATCGTCAACGCTCCCCTTGCGGATGAGTTACAACCCGATACGGAATAGCTTTCGCCGTCATCGTTCAACGAAAAAGTCAAATCCGATTCGCCCGGCGTCAAACCCTCATCAAGCAGCACCACGGGGTTGCCGTTGGCTTTGGCATATTGATGCGCCGCCGAACCATCATAGCAGTAAACCGTTGTCGCACTCGGCAATGCATCATCACCGATTACCATAACCGAAGCCGGAATCGTGACACTCGTCAAACCGGTGCAGTCGAAAAATGCACAATCCCCGATACTTTCTACGCTGTCCGGAATGGTGATGCTTGTTAAGCCGGTGCAGCCCTGAAACGCAGCATACCCGATACTTTCCACGCCGTTCGGGATGACCGTGTTTTTACACCCGGCAATTAAGGTATTGCTTTTCGTTTCGATAATGGCATTGCAGTTGTTCCGGCTGTCATATACGGTGTTTCCGGCAGCAACGGTGATACTTTCCAAGTCTGTGCAGCACGCAAACGCACCATACCTGATGGTCGTCACGCTGTCCGGAATGGTGACGCTCGTCAAGCCGGTGCAGTACGAAAACGCACCATACCCGATGCTTGCCACGCCGTCCGGGATGGTGATGCCCGTCAACTCGGTGCAGTACTCAAACGCATATCCTCCGATGCTCGTAATGCTGTTCGGAATCGTGATGCTTGTCAAGTCGGTGCAGCCGTAAAACGCAAACTCGCCGATGCTCGTCACAGGTAATCCGCTGTAGGTGGACGGAATAACGAAAGCTCCGACCGGAGCCGTACTATAGCCCAACACGCAGTAACTACCGTCGCTGTTCAATGAAAAAAATAAATCATCTTCGCTCGCCGCCTGCGCTTTGGGCGCAAGCGCACCGAGCCATTCCGCAGCACCTTCGCTGCCGACGGCAACGGAGCCGAACAGCAGCATTGCCGCCAGCAAAACCGATAAACCTTTTTTGAAAAACGGACGCATAACCGAACCTCCCGTAATTTTCCAATTTATCTAAGCCGGTAATTTTTTTGAAAAGTTTTAAGATCACTTTATGTCGTGGCCGGTTTGGTCAAATTTTGTATATATGTAAAGGCAGAACATCATTCCGAGAAAACCCGCAAGCGTGGATGGCCAAAATACGGCCTTCGCACCTTCGTAAAGCCCGAAGGCACAGGCGAGTCCGAAATGGATAAGCTCCACGATGACCGAAGCCACCGCACCGGTCAGAACATTGTAACGCTTTTCCTTTTTGACAAACAGATGAATGGCGGCACCGAGAATACCCGCAACAAGGCAGGCGATCGAACATGAATACCGTGCCGGAC
>JAZUJI010000046.1:0-5583 GCA_045642685.1 Acutalibacteraceae bacterium
AGGGCGAGAGTGTTGCCGACACGGCGGCCGTGGTCAGCGGGTACTGCGACATTATCGCCCTGCGTCACCCGAAAGAAGGTGCGCCGTTTGTGGCGGCAAGCCATGCAACCGTGCCGATCATCAACGCCGGGGACGGCGGCCACTATCACCCCACGCAGACTCTCACCGACCTGCTGACCATCCACCACGAAAAAGGGCGTTTTGACAACCTGACCATCGGTCTTTGCGGTGACCTGAAATTCGGCCGCACCGTTCACTCCCTCATCGAGGCGATGTCCCGTTACAGCGGGATACGCTTTGTGCTGATTTCCCCTGAGGAGCTGAAGCTGCCGAGTTTTGTCAAAGACGAATATATAAAGCAGAAGAATATCCCTTACACGCAAAGCACCTCGCTGGAGGATGTCATCGGCGAACTGGATATTCTCTATATGTCCCGTGTGCAGCGCGAACGCTTCTTTAACGAGGAGGATTATCTGCGCCTGAAAAACAGCTATGTGCTCACCCCCGATAAAATGAAGCTGGCAAAAAGCGACATGATCGTCATGCACCCGCTGCCCCGTGTCAACGAAATTTCCACCCGGATCGATTCCGACCCGAGAGCCAGTTATTTCCGTCAGGCGCATTACGGCAAATTCATCCGCATGGCGTTGATCCTCAAGCTCCTGGGCATCACTGTTGAGGAGGAGCCGTCATGAATATCGATTCAATAAAAAACGGTTATGTCATTGACCACATCACCGCAGGCAAAGCCATGCAGCTCTATCAGCTGCTTGAGCTGGATGCATTGGACTGCTCGGTTGCCATCATTAAAAATGTGCCGAGCCAAAAAATGGGCAAAAAAGATATCATTAAAATCGATGCGAAAATTGCCATTGACCTGGACTGTATCGGCTTTATCAGCCCCAACGCCACCGTCAACATCATCGAGGACGGTGTGCGTGTGGAAAAGCGGCACATTGATTTACCCGAACGCCTTGTGAACATCATCCGCTGCAAAAATCCCCGCTGCATCACCACGACGGAACAGGAAATTGAACATATTTTTGTGCTTTCCAATCGTGACAAACGGGAATATCGCTGTATGTACTGCGACACCAAGGCGGAAACCCGATGAAAACCGTCCGTATCCCGGCTTTGCTGCTGACCGTTATTTTCCTGTTCGGTCTCGGCGGCTGCGGCGGTTACCGTTCCTCTTACGATGCTGTCGGCTGTGTTGATTCCGGCAACAGTCAAAGCGTTTCCCTGCGGTTTCATCAGCTTAGCGGCACCAAGGTGTACAGGCTGAAGATGAAAAATGCAGAAGGCGGTATCGTTTGCTCCGGAAAACTCGGCGAAGGGCATATCACCGTTTCTTACGACTACAGAGGCATAAAATCGGAGCTGTTCACACTTTCCGGCGGTGAATCGTTGGCGGAGCAGACGCTCGGTTATATCGAACAGGGACCGGTTTGGCTCCTTGTGGAAACAGACGGGCTGTGCAAAGACGGTGAGTTCCGTTTTTCCCTTTCGCAATAACGGAGGCTATACCATGCTTATGAAACTGATCTCCCGGCTCGGGCAGCCGGTTTGTCTGGCACTGTACGGGCTGTTCGGCTGGCAGGCGGCGAATAAAAAACCGGTTCCGCTGATTCTGCTCGTGCTGCTGCATTTGACAGAATATTTCGCCATCGGCAAAAAAACAGGCAGCGAAAACAGAGTTTCGCCCGTCAAGGCATTTTTCCTGTGCCTTGCGTTCGGCTTCACCTGGTGGCTGCCGGTGAAAAACAAAAACAAATAAAAAACGGTCTGTAATGAAACAGTGATGTTTCGTTACAGACCGTTTTCGTTTTGATGTTACTGGTTCTGACTCATATCGTTTAGCTTCGCCATAAGGCCGCGGTTCTTTTTTGCCTTTTTCGGCTTATAGGGCGGCGGATTCTTCAGCAGCTCCACAGATTTTCTGCCCGAAGCGGATGCCAGATATTTATTCACACGAATGACCGGCACGGTCAAATCGTCACACATATAATCAACACAGTTTGCGATCAGTTCCTCGTCGTTGTTCATCTGACCGAGCAGGGTCACAACGATCAGACTTTGCGTTTCGTTGGTCGCATCCAGATAAATCTCATTGAGCAGATTAAACAGCTTTTTCATCTTTGCCGGGCTGTTTTCCCGGATGGTTGCCAAAACAGCTGCCGCACAACCCTGCGCAAAGAATTCCTCCGGCAAAAATTCGCCGTACTTGTTGATGTTGGCGTTGTAAGCCTCCCGGTATTCGGGGTAAACGGAAGCCGTTAAGCGGTTGGCAAGCGTGTTTGCATCGTAAAAAACCTGACCGCTGCGAGCGGCGGCCTTGGAAACGGTTTTAGGTGCTTTGACCTTGGTCACAGTCTGTGATTTGCAGAACTTCGCCATAATAGTGTCGGACACTTCGCCGCTGATGGAGCTGATATCACGGTCATCACCGGTTTCAGGGTCGAGCAGAGAAACCGAAACCGTTTTGAAATCGGTGTAATCGCCGTTTTCATCCACGGTATCGGACAGGAGAAAGGTCAGCCGTTTGTCGAAATAATCCAGGCGAACTCCGCCGTTTTCGCCCTTGTAAGCCAAACGGTAGCCGACACCGTTATCACCTGCGCCGACCGGGGCTGCACCTTTTTCGGTACCCTCCGGAATAATCGGCGAAAAGCCGGCCTCTTTCATAGTCAGCGTAAGGGAAGAATATATTTTAGCCATTGCTTCTTTAATTTCAAGCATAGTCGTTACCCGTGCATCGGTCAGAACCGCACGGCTCCTTTATCATATTGATGTCGAATCATTATAGCACATCCGAAAGAATTTGTCTACTGCTATATGTCGAATATTTACGATCCTCTTTTCTTTTGTAAACCGGGTACGATTTCCAACGATATGCACGGCGAGCAAGCAAAAGATTTTTGCATATCGTATGTGACAAAAAAATTGTGTAAAACCAAACGGGACGATATCAAAATCCGACCCGTTGTAATACCGTTTCCTTTTGCGTAAGCAATCAGATTTTTCCAAAGCTCCTCAACAAAAACACAAGCCTTGTTTTGCCCATTAAGGTTATGCCGACTCTCCCTTTTGCACCGCCGATAAAACCGCCGCATTTCCGTTTGTTCGGGAATACGGCGGTTTTGCTATTGCATTTATTCGCTTCGCAGGGCGGTCACAGGGTCTTTTTTGGCGGCTTTTTTGGAGGGTGACAAGCCTGCGATGACGGTGAGCAGGACACTGATGGCGATCAGGGCGACAACGCCGTAAACCGGCATGACGGCTAACCCGTCAATTTCGGTCAGCGCACCGACAATGGCATTGATGGGCACTAAGAACAGGTATGATATGGCGATGCCCATAACACCCGAAACAAGACCGATGATAATGGTTTCGGAGCGGAACACACGGGAAATATCCCTTTTCGATGCGCCGATGGCACGCAGAATACCGATTTCCTTGGTGCGCTCCAACACGGAAATATAGGTGATAACACCGATCATGATGGAGGAAACGATCAATGAAATGGCGACAAACGCAACGAGCGCATAGGTGACGATGTTGATAATGTCGGTGACGGAGGACATGATCAGGCTCACATAGTCGGTGTAGATGATGACATTGGTTTCGTTCCCATCCAAACGCTGCTGTGCATTGTATTCGTCGATAATGGTTTTGATTTTTTCTTTTGCTTCAAAGTCAATGGGATAAATGCTGATGTTGTCGGGGGCATCCGGGTCGGCTGAGCCGAGAATGGCAAGGTTTTCTTCCAGCGTTGCCTCCGAGAATTTCGGCTTTTCCACCACAGGTGCCGAGGTGGAGCCGTGCTCTTTTTTGCCGGAGCCTTCCTTTTTGCCGGTGCTGTCTTTTTTGCCGGTAACTGCCGAACCGATATCTTCGGGGATCTCAACCTTGCTTCCGCTTTCCGCAGCACGGAACAGCAGCGTAATAAACTGAAGCTTGGTTTCCTTGTCCATCATGTTCAGCATCATATAAATTTTTTCGCCGCTGACCTCCTTGCTCGTGTTCCCGGCGGCTTTCAGTGCATCGTCCAGAACGGTGATCAGCTTTTTGCGCTCGCTTGCGGAACGGAGATCCTTGAGAATGAGGCGGACAAGCTCTTTCTTTTCTTCCTTATCGTCGCCCTTGTAATTTTTGTCAATGTAGTCGTAAATCTCGTCCTCCGTCATGGTTTCCACGCCCTCCGGCATTTCAAAGCTGCCTGCGGTGGGCGCTGCCGCCGGTGTATCTGCGGTTTTGGCGAGGAACGAAACCTCCGGTTTTTCAAATGAAGCAGTGTTTTCCGCTTTGGCTGCGGGTTTCTTTGCCGGTTCGTCTTTGGTTTCGGCGAACGGCAGCCCCGTGAACACATCCTTTTTCGGGTTGGCTTTTTGCTCTTTTACAATAGCGCTGCTGTTGTTTTGGTTCACCACCTCAACGGTCAGGTCGCTCAGATAGCCGATGGTGCCCGTCATGGATTTGATGTCGCCGTCCGAGGTTTTGGATTTGCCTGACGGCTTGGCAATGCCGACGATTTTCAGCTCTTTTCCGCTATCCACCAGCGTTCTCATAAAGGCATCATCATCCGACTTATCTTCCCAGATGCCCTTTGCGTTTTTCTTGTAAAGACTGCTGTCGGGAACCAGCTTAAACGACAAATTCAAGAATTCGCTGTATTCGTAGCTTTGTGTTTCATCATCCTTCGGAGCAGTCGTTTCTTCCTTTTTGTCTTTTTCGGGCTTCGCCTGTGCGGAAGTTTCTTTCTCCGTGCGTTTTGCGGCGATTGCCGCTTCAAGCGTGCTGATGTCCTCCAGCCCGAGTGAGTAGATCACATAATCGCTGATTTCGTTGTTTTCATCCACGAACAAAACCAACTCGCTTGTGTCTTTCGGCCAATGACCGTCTAAAAGCTCATATTGGCTGTTGAGCAATTCTTCGTCCCCGATCAATTCACTCCACAACTCGCCGCCCATGCCGCCCATGGCACCGATGGCTTCGGAAACTTCGGACGGATTCACGCAAAACACGCCGCTGCTTGTATCAGCCTTATAAATCACCGGGCTGAGATTGTAACCGTATTTGATGTCGGTGGTCAGCTTCTTGATTTCTTCATTGCTCTCCAAAAATTTTTTGAACGCCGCCAGATTGTTGGTGGAGGTTTCAAACGAAAGATTGGATGCCGCATCGGCAAGCTGATTTTTGCGGTAGATCTTGTTGCCCTCGTGTTCTGTCTTTTCGGCGGCGGTGCCGCTGTCTTTCGCTTCTTTTACGGCGGAAAACAGGCTTTGCATATCGAATGTTTCCGTTTCAATGGTCAGCGGATAAGAGGAAAGAGTATCCTTTTCGATGGAATCAATATACGCCTGCATCCCGTTGGACAGTGCCAGAATCAGCGCAATGCCGATGATGCCGATACTGCCTGCAAACGAGGTGAGAAAGGTGCGCCCTTTTTTGGTGAGAAGATTATTGAAGCTCAGCCCCAGTGAGGTGCCGAAGCTCATGGAGGTGCGCTCTTCTTTGCTCTTCCGGCGCTTTTTGGTTTTGTGCGGCGGCGGCAGATTTTCCTGATCCTTAAGTCGGAGGCCA
>JAZUJI010000047.1:0-4071 GCA_045642685.1 Acutalibacteraceae bacterium
AGCCGGTGCAGTTGCGAAACGCGTCATACCAGATGCTTGTTACCGGTTTTCCACAATAGGTGGACGGAACCGTCAAGGCTCCGCTTGCGGACGAATTACAGTCCGATACGGAATAGCTTTCGCCGTCATCGTTCAACGAAAAAGTCAAATCCGACTCGCTCGCTGCCTGCGCTTTGGGCGCAAACGCACCGAGCCATTCCGCCGCACCTTCGCCGCCGACGGCAACGGAGCCGAACAGCAGCATTGCCGCCAGCAAAACCGACAAACCTTTTTTGAAAAACGGACGCATAACCGAACCTCCTGAAAAGCATTTAACACAAAAGCAGAATTTGAATAATCCATCCGCTTCGGTCAACGCTATTATAGTCATAATTATGACTATCGTCAAGAGTGTGACTATATTTTATCATGGTTTCGGTGATTCAAATGATCAGCTATGAACCATTTTGGAAGACGCTGAAAGAACGGGGCGAAAGCACCTACACCCTAATTCACAAGCACGGCATCAGCAGCGCCACCATTAACCGCATAAAAAAAGGGGAAGGCATTACAACGCAGAAAGTCAACGATTTTTGCGACATTCTGCACTGCGATGTGCAGGACATTATCCGGTATATCCCGACAAACACAGGTGAATAAAACAGCGGAGCGAACCCGATCGGATTCACTCCGCTTCATTTTTTATCGGAATCAAAAAGCTTACAGCACCGGGGCACTGATTCGGGAATGGGCAGCGATATGCGCCCGTTCCTTATTCGACCTCAAAGACAAAGGCCTCATACGGGTCAAGGCGGCAGCTGCAAAGCTTGATATCGCCTTTATCGTAATTATGCAGCAGCAGCTTGCAGCGGCTGTATTTCATTTCTTCCGGCATTTCAAACATGGTGACCTTATCGGTATAGCTTGCCACGACCACATACTTTTTGCCGTTGTAAGCACGCTCGTAGATCCACTGCTCCTTATTGTTCGGCTGATACTGCCGATAGCTGCCGCAGCGGATGATCTCATTGCCCCGGCGAAGCTGATTGATTTTTTGGTAGAAGTACCAGATGCTGTCCTTATCCTCCAAGGCCTGTTTGACATTGATGGCGCGGTAATTCGGGTTCACACACATCCACGGCTTTCCGCTCGTGAAGCCGGCATTCGGGCTGTCATCCCACTGCATCGGTGCACGGGCATGATCCCTCGCCTTTTTGTTCAGCCCCCATTTGACCACCGGAATGGCAGGCGGAAAGAATTTTTTAACGGTGTCGTAAATATTGAGCGACACCACATCCTGATATTGCTCCGGCTTCAAATCCGCAAAGTTGGTCATGCCGATTTCCTGCCCCTGATAGATGTAGGGCGTACCCTTGAGAAAGTTGATGCTGATGGCAAGCATTTTGGCGACCTTTTCACGGTATTCAAGCTTGCCGTAACGGGGCAGGCAGCGGGAATAATCGTGGTTTTCGATGTAAAGAGAATTCCAGCAGGTGTCGGGCAGCGACTGCCAGTTGGAAAAGACTTCTTTCCACTTTTTGAGGCTGAACGGCTTGGGTACAGTGGTGAGGAAGGAATCCACCTGCGTCTGATGCTCAAAGGTGAACACACAATCCAGCTCACGGCGGCTTTCATCCACACATTCCGCTGCGTTATCGATCGTGATACCCTGCGCTTCGCCGACGATCATGGTGTCATACAGCGACCAGGATCTTTCGTTCAGCTCACGGATAAACTCGTGGTAACGGGGACCGATAACAAAATGTTCATCCCCGCAAACCGCCGGATTGAATTTGCCGTTGGGGAAATTCTGATCCTTGCTGATGTAGGTGATCACATCGCAGCGGAAGCCGTCAACGCCCTTTTCAAACCAATAGTTGCAAATGTCAATGACTTCCTGCCGAACCTTCGGGTTTTCCCAATTCAAATCGGGCTGCTTTTTGTGGAACAGGTGCAGATAAAACTCCCCGGTGGTTTCGTCATATTCCCACGCAGAGCCGGTGAAGCGACTTGTCCAGTTGTTCGGCGGCGTTCTGCCATCCTTACCCGTACCCTTGCGCCAAATATAATAATCCCGATAAGGGTTGTCCTTTGAGGAACGGGACTGCCTGAACCACTCATGCTCATCACTTGTGTGGTTGACGACCAGATCCATAACCAGGCGGATGCCCCTTGCGTGCATTCCGTCAATCATTTCCTGCCAATCGTCCAGCGTGCCGAATTCATCCATGATATCCCGGTAATCGCTGATATCATAACCGTTATCGGCATTGGGAGATTTATAGCACGGGCTGAGCCACACGCAGGTGATACCGAGCGACTGTAAATAATCAAGCTTGCTGATGATGCCCTGCAAATCGCCGATCCCGTCACCGTTGCTGTCGCAAAAGCTGCGGGGATAGATCTGGTAAATGACGGCATCTTTATACCAACGGGTCTTTTCCATTTTTTTATTCTCCTTTTTGCCAAGATGTTACACCGTGATTGTAACAAATTTTTTCCGGTTTTGCAAGGAGTGACCCGACAGCCGAACGATTTTCACCAAAAAAATTTCATACTGCTAACCGCATAATATTAAATTTTTTGTTACCATTCGGAGTCATTATACTAACAACAATCAACCGCTTTATATGCCGGCTTTATCGCAGCTTTCCGGTGCGGCAAAACAGCAAACACGGTTGATTTTTCTTTTGATTTTCAAAAAATTATGCTATTAACAGTTCGTCGAGCGTGATATTGAATAATTCGCAGATTTTCTTAAGGCTGCGGACATTCGGCATACTGTCGCCTTTTTCGTAGTGTGCCACCGCCGTTCGGTCAAGCCCGAGTGCATCGGCGACCTGCTGTTGAGTTAAATTTGCCGCTAACCGTGCGTTTCTGAAATTCTCTGCAAAGCTCATATGAATTCCTCCGTAAAAATAAAAAAGCACAGCCGAAGCTGTGCCGAAAAACACAAGGCTTCTTGTTGCCACACAAGTTTTGTTCCCATACTACGCAAACACGCAGGAGAAAAGCCAGTGTTTTTGCCAAAACGGAAAAACACCTGCTAAGTTCTACGTAGTATGAAGTTTTGGGAAACGGATAAAACTTTATGTGGCAAAGTTATTCTATCATAAAGACAGAATTAATTCAATACTAATGTTTCGCTGTTTTTTCGACAGAGTGCATTGGCTGCCTGCTGTTGAGTAAGTTCTGCTCGTGTGCGTGCGTTTCTGAAATTCTCTGCAAAGCTCATATGAATTCCTCCGTAAAAATAAAAAATGCGCAGCAACCGAAGTCACTACGCATAAAAACGCTTAACTTCTCATTGCTACCACACAAATTCTTCAACTAACATAAAATTAGAGAAAGACGAAGCAAGCATTTTTTACGGATGTAAAAAACACTTTCTCTATATGTTAGTTGAATAGTATTAAATTTTAGAATTTGTGTGGTAACGGTATTTTACCATATCCCAAAAATTAAATCAATATAAAAGTTTCGCTGTTTTTCGCCGAAAAGTGCGCCGAAAATGTTGTAATTCGATGTAAATTTTTCTTGACAAATCGATATGCTGCAGATCTTTTAGGAGATAATATAGGGAGCATTATGCTGATAACAGTTCATCAAGCGTGATATTGAATAATTCGCAGATTTTCTTAAGGCTGCGGACATTCGGCATACTGTCGCCCATTTCATAGTGTGCCACCGCTGTTCGGTCAAGCCCGAGTGCATCGGCGACCTGCTGTTGAGTTAAATTTGCCGCTAACCGTGCGTTTCTGAAATTCTCTGCAAAGCTCATATAATTCCTCCGTAAAAACAAAAAAGTGCGACCGAAGCCGCACTAAAAACGCAAACTCCAGTCGCCAAACCAAATTCAACACCAACCTAAGCGTGTGTGAAAAGAGTCTGCATTTTTATCAAAGGATAAAAACGCACACAATGGTTGATGTAATATTAAATTTGGTTTGGCTTGTTTATTTTACCATATCCAAAAAATTAAATCAATATAAAAGTTTCGCTGTTTTTCGCCGAAAAGTGCGCCGAAAATGTTGTAATTCGATGTAAATTTTTCTTGACAAATCGATATGCTGCAGATCTTTTAGGAGATAA
>JAZUJI010000048.1:0-4827 GCA_045642685.1 Acutalibacteraceae bacterium
CCTTTCAATTTTAAGTGACATTTTTGATAACTAATAATCTCTTTATGTACGGAGCAGGTTTACACCTGCTCCGTTTCTTCTTCCTCAAAAGAATCATCCTCACCGTACTGCTCCGGAAACAGCTCTTTCATTCCCTCTGACGGCTCGCAGGAAACATACTCCACGGCAACACCCTCGCGGATGTCGGCAGTGTAGTTCGGATGGCACTGCGTGGGGTCGATGTCCAGATACCCGACGAACTTGTAGTAGATGACAAGGCGCTGGGTGCGGTTCTTGTCGCTGCCTTCGGTCTCGTACACGTCAATGTGGTCGATCAGCTCGTTGAGTACCTGATTGGTCAGCGACCGCATTTCCATGAACTTACGGATGGCACGAATGAATTCCTCCCGTTCGTTTTCCTTTTCGCCCATCTCGGAAAGCTTCTTGCGCAGTTTCAGAATTTTCTTTTTCAGCTGCTCGCACTCGTCGGCGTATTCGCTTGAAAGGATGCTGTAATTTTCCTCCGAGGTCTTTCCACCGAGCTTGTCCTCATAGAGGGATTTCAGAAGCTTCGGGATCATCTCAATGCGCATTTCCGACTTGCGAAGCTCGGACGCAGCCGCTTTCTTCTCGCTCTCGTACTGCTTGTTGCTCTTGCGGGCAAGGATTTCGGCAAAGCGGTTTTCATCGGCAACAAGGTATTCGGCAAGCCGCCGCAGCTCCATTTCCACCACCGTTTCCACCGCATCCGGCTCTTGCTTTTTCAATTTGAGTATTTCCTTGTTGAATTTTCTGTCGTTGGAATCGACCTGAATTTCATCATCGCCTGTTCCGTAGAAGAAATGTGTTTCAAGCTGTTTTCTCGGCATAAATCCGTCTCCTTACAAAATTGAATTTTCATCAAGAGCGCCTTTTTTCAGAAAATTTTACAGTACCCGGTACTGTAAAATCGCACCTTCATCCGCTCAGCTTCTCCGAAACGATAAGCTGTTTGTCCGGGAATTCTCAGTTTGGAAAAAGTGCAATTTCAATCTTTTTCTTGACAATATTGAAATAGAAACATATAATATAGTCGAGAGATGAGATTACACATCCTGTCGGTGTACGCAGCCGTTAAATGCGACTTATGTAATCAAAAAGCGAGGCAGGTTCATCCCTGCCTCATCTTTTTTGGAGGAATAATGAATACCACTTTTTATCGCATTAATTAAAGATACATTGACTATCTCAAGCAGGAGGAAATCGATGCCAGAGGTTTTACTGTAGTTCCGAATGTTTCGTATGCCAACAACGATAAATTTGTGTTTGGTACGGTACTGGATATAGATAACATTTCGTTTTTTGTCCCCGTTTCCTAATATGACAAAAATCAGGCAGATAATATGCTGATTCAGGTAAAAGATAAGGGAAATATTAAAACCGTCGGCTCTCTGAGATTTAACTATATGATTCCCGTTCCCGTCAAATGCCTGAAGCCTCTTGATTTTTCAGCTTTGTCACCTGATTACAGAATGCTCGTTGAAAAAGAATTGAGATTCTGCAAAAAGAATAAAGCCGCTATTTTCAAGAAGGCTGAAAAAACATATTATCGTGTTGTCAATAATTAAATGATAAAAGGCGTGATGATTTGAAAATAAGAAGAATGGAACAGCGCGACAAAGAAAATATAATTGACTTTTACGCCTCAATGGAGGAAAAAAGCGCGCGCTTTTTCAATGTGAACCACGGCAACGAGAAAAGGACAATGGAGTTCTTTGAAAACGGCAAAAAGGACCACGTTTTTTATGTTGCCTATGAGGGCGATGAGCTTGTTGCCCTTGCGTTCATCTGGGATATTGACAGAACGGTTCCGTGGTTCGGCATTGCCGTGCGGGATTCGGAGCAGGGCAAAGGCGTGGGCACAGCGCTGATAAAAGAGATATTTGCCGACATTGCTTCCGAAGGCTATGCGGGGCTTCTGCTCAGAACGGCGACGGATAACATCCCCGCACAGCATTTGTATGAAAAATGCGGCTTTGAGCGGCTCGGCGTGCACCCGTCGGGTGAGTACCTTTACTTGAAAAGATTTGCGAGGGATTAAAATGGTAACCGTCAGAGCGGATTTCAATAATATAACCGGCAAAATCAAGCCCGTTCACGGCTTTAATAACGCTGCCCGCGAATCGAATTTCGGGCCGCTGCTCGATAGCTTCACGGCTCTTAATCCGGTTTTTGCAAGGCTTCACGACACGGGCTACCACGGCAACGCTCATTATGTTGATATCCCGTGCATTTTCCCCGATTATTCCGCCGATCCCGATGACGAAAAATCCTATGATTTCACCCTGACGGATTATTACATAAAGCCTCTCATTGAAAACAACATAAAAGTAATGTACCGCTTGGGCGTTACCATTGAGCACGAACCGAAAAAGTTCAATATTTTTGCCCCGTCAGACCCGCAAAAGTGGGCATCAGTCTGTGAGCATATCGTGAGGCATTATAACGACGGCTGGGCAAACGGCTTCCATTTCGGCATTGACTACTGGGAGGTCTGGAATGAGCCGGACGGACTGAATCCCGAGTGTGAGCCCTACGGCTGCCCCAACTGGATCGGCACGGCGGAGCAGTATTACGAGCTTTATGCCTTAACGGCTAAGAGAATCAAGGAGCTTCACCCGGAGGTGAAAGTCGGCGGATATTCAAGCTGCTACATCCTCGGCAAGTTTGAAAACGGGCGCTGGGTTTCCGGTGATGCATCGTATTTTACAAACTTTCTTGAATATGTGCGGGAAGAAAATGCTCCGCTCGATTTCTTCACCTACCACGGCTATCTCGGCAAGCAGTACCTTGAAAAAATTGAAATCGAAAGCCGCTTTGTGCGCGATACCCTTGATAAATACGGATTTACGGAAACCGAGTGTATTGATGCGGAGTGGAATGTTAACATCTGCGACATTGAAACGGACAACAGACGCGTGCAGAATTATATCAATTACCGCAACGAAAAGGGAGCTTCTCACGCGGCGGCAAGTCTGTATGAAATGCAGAGGTGCCCCATAGATTCCGCCATGTATTACGATGCCCAGGTTTGGGTGGAGTACGGCGGATTATATAACCTTCCCGGCCTTGAGCCGTCAAAAACATATTACGCCTTTAAGCAGTTTGATGAGCTTTACAAACAGAAAAACGAATGTGAAAGCTGCGGCGGCGGATTTGTTTACACCTGTGCCGCAAAAGGCGAAAAAAGGCTGCTGTGCGCTGCCAATATCGGCGAAAACGCAGAGGAAATAAAGCTTGAAATCAGCGGCATAAAAGGACAAAATGTTATAATCCGCACCCTGAACAAAGACACGGATTATGAAGAAACGTACCGCGGAGAAATACCCGATAAAATTATTCTTGACGGATATTCGTTTATCACTATTGAAAGCGAGGATATAATATGAGCTCCACCGAAAAGAAACTGTTTTCAGTATTCGGCAACAAAAAACTGTTCCCCGTGTGGTTTGCGGTACTTGCCGCGGCATTCATTTACGGACTTTACGCTTTTTATTACACCTTCCTTGACTGGACCGATCTTCTGCTCGTCGGGCTGAACAGCGTGCTTGCAGGCGCGGGCTTTGCTGGCGGCGTTCTGCTGTGCGCTTCTGCCAAAAAAGACAGAGAAATCAAAGCCGGGAAAAAGGCGCTGATTTTTGCAGGCGGGCTCGTCTTTTTTGAGGCTTTGCTCTTTGGCATTCTCACCGTTGTAAATGTGGGCGGGCAGTATAACCGCAAGGCGATATATACCGCGTATGCGGTAATAACCGTGATGTTCACCGTAATGTCAATGATTCTTTTCATCCGTCTTTCAAAGTCGGTACATAAGCCGCTCAACGCGATCCTGGCGGCTCTTTGCATCCCTGCTCTGCTTGTAACGGCGTGGCTTCCCATAAGAGATGACATAAAATACTGGTATTTCGATATGATGTCTTCGGGCGAGGTTTCCTTTGCGCCGATTACGGCAAAAGATGCTTCCATAAATGACGCGGAGCGTGAGCGCTGCTGCGACTGGTACAACGCAAATGTGCTTCCCGTTTCGGACGGATTTGTTCCCGCTTTCAATTTCCGCATCGGCGACACCGATTTCAGAACACTTTACAAAAAAGGTGAAATAAAAGTCGGAAATACCCAAACCGGAAAAGCCGGAGAAACTTATAAAAACGGGGTAACGACAGTTACCGAATATGTCGCCGCCAATCAGGGCATCACCGTTTCGGTGGAGTCAACGATTTATGAGAAGCAGGCGACCTGCGAATGGACTGTATACATCAAAAACAGCTCCGATACCGACAGCGGTATTGTTTCCGATTTTTACGCGGCAGAGTGCAGCCTTGAAAACACCGCAGGCGATATCTATTTCAGCCGCGGTTCTTCCAATGCCGCAAACGATTTCCTGCTGAGCAAGGTGTCAAGCGGCATACGCGGATTGGATTTTGAAACAACTGAGGGGCGTTCCTCCGACAAATTTCTACCGTATTTCAATTTCTCAGGCAAAGACGGCGGCATCGTTGCGGCAATAGGCTGGACGGGAATGTGGAAAATGTCAGCTTCCGAAAAGGACGAAAATGTGAACGTGACTATCGGGCAGAAAAATCTGAACGGCTGTCTGACACCCGGTGAGGAAATCCGTTCGCCTCTTGTTTCTTTCAGCTTCTATGACGGCGGCAACGCCGTAAAGGGTTTCAATACCTTCCGCGAATTTATCACCGAATGTGTATATCCCGACTGGGCAAGGAGCGTGACTATGCTTGAGACTGCAGGCCCCGCTTCCGAACGCACAGCGGATGAGATTCTCGAAATTCTTGATTCGTTTGACAGCTCTGT
>JAZUJI010000049.1:0-15276 GCA_045642685.1 Acutalibacteraceae bacterium
GGTCATCAAGGTGCAGGGAACGATCAGTGAGTTTAACGGGTCTGATCAGCTGCGCATCGACCGCATTCGTCCGGCTGCCGAGTCGGACGGCATAAAAATCGAAGATTTTGTTGTTTCTGCCGTTTACGGCGGGGAGGAAATGCTTGCTGAGCTGCTTGCGATTGCCGAGGGCTTTGCGGACAGGGAGCTTTCCCTGCTTGCCACGACGGTTTTACAGGAAAACCGAAAGGCGTTGTTATACTACCCTGCAGCATTCAAGCTGCATCACGCCATGCGAAGCGGTTTGCTTCAGCACACACTTTCGCTGGTTCGTTTGGCACAGAGTGTTGCGAACATTTACCCGTTTATCAATGCTGATTTGCTTTTGTGCGGCGCCATGCTGCACGATATCGCAAAGCTCGGTGAGCTGACGGCAGATGAAACGGGGATCGCATCCGGCTACAGTGTGAAGGGCACGCTGCTCGGGCATTTGGTCATGGGTGCCATGATGGTGGAGGAAACGGCGAAACGGCTGAATATTCCCGCTGAAAAGGCGATGCTCGTGGAACATATGCTTATTTCCCACCATGGTGACCCCGAATTCGGCGCAGCGGTGCGTCCGCTGTTTATCGAGGCGGATATTCTTTCCGCACTCGACCGCATGGATGCCCGTATTGTCGAAGAAAACAATGCCGTCAACGGGGTTCCGGCCGGTGGCTTTTCCACCCGGCAGTGGGCGCTGGATAACCGGGCGTTTTACAACCACGGGCTTGGTCATCCCGAAATTGAAACCGATTTAGGCCTTTGAAAACAGATCAACGGAGGAATCAATCATGTCACAGAGAAATCATGAGGTCACTTCCATTCATCCGCTTTTGAAAAAGGACGGTTCCCCGGCAGAACCGGGCTGGTCGAAGCGGCTGCTTCAGGTTTACGACCGCCGCCAAATCAAAGCACCGAAAATGCGCATCAAGGAATGGGATTATTATCTGGTCATTTCCAATAAGGAGCAGGCAGGCTTTGCTTTTACCATTTCCGATGACGGCTATATCGGGCTGCAAAGTGTTTCGCTGCTGGATTTTTCGGTGCCGTGTGAACACACCGAAACCGTTTTGAACGCTTTCCCGATGGGTAAGTTGAATATGCCGTCAACTTCCGAGCAGGGCGATGTGCGCTACCGTGATAAACGGCTGAGCATGGAGTTTATCAAAACGCCCGGCAAACGCCGCATCGTCGGCAGCTTTAAGAATTTTCAGGACGGTAAGACTTTCCGGTGCGATATTACCCTTGAGGAGCCGGACATGGACACCATGGTCATTTGCAAGCCGTGGAAAGAAAAGAAAACCGCCTTTTATTACAATCAGAAAATCAACTGTATGCGGGCAAGCGGCACCGTGGAATTTGACTCACGCACCTACACACTCGATCCGACCACCGATTTCGGCACACTGGATTGGGGACGCGGTGTCTGGACCTACGATAATACATGGTATTGGGGTTCGGGCAACGGCGAAGTGAACGGCAAGCCGTTCGGCTTCAACATCGGCTACGGCTTTGCCAACGACAGCGCCGCAACCGAAAACATCCTGTTCTATGACGGCAAGTGTCATAAGCTCGATGAAATTGCCTTTAACATTCCCGAAAAGAACGGCAAAAAGTGCTATACACAGCCGTGGACCTTTACCTCCGGCGACGGACGGTTTGAAATGGACTTTGTGCCGATCCTTGACCGTGCGGCGAAAATTGATGTGAAAGTAATCGTTACCGATCAGCATCAGGTGTTCGGCAGAATGAGCGGAAAGGCCGTG
Source organism: Acutalibacteraceae bacterium (assembly GCA_045642685.1). Lineage (GTDB taxonomy): Bacteria > Bacillota > Clostridia > Oscillospirales > Acutalibacteraceae > UBA8612. The sequence continues at coordinate 1,788 of JAZUJI010000049.1, forward strand.
CTGGATGACGGTACGGTGCTGGAAGTGAAAGACTTACTTTGTTTCGCCGAGGATGTTCACAATAAATATTGATAACAAAGAGGAAGCTATGGACTGGACGGAAATTATTGTTACGGTATCAAGCCGGGATATTGAATCGGCGGCAGCCATTGCCCAGGTGCTTGTGCCCGGTGTTTATATTGAAGATTACACGAATCTGGAACAGGAAGCCTACGAAGTGGCGGGTATTGACCTGATCGATGAGGAGCTGCTGAAAAAAGACCGCACCAAATGCCTGATTCACCTTTATCTTTCACCCGAAGAAAATCCAACGGAAGCGACCGCTTTCTTGACCGAGCGGTTGACGGCGGAGAAAATCGGATTTGAGCTTTCCACCGCCGTTTGCCGCAACGAGGATTGGGAAAACAACTGGAAGAAGTACTTTAAGCCGATTGAAGTCGGTGAGCGGCTGTTGATCCAGCCGATTTGGGAAGAAAAAGCGGCGGCAGGTGACCGTGCGGTGCTCAACATCGAGCCGGGTCTTGCGTTCGGTTCGGGTACGCACGAAACCACTCGCCTTTGTCTGGAAGCACTGGAACCGTACATTCGCCCCGGTGTTGAGATGCTTGATGTCGGCTGCGGCAGCGGTATCCTCAGTGTGGCATCTCTTTTGCTCGGTGCTGACCGTGCAGTCGGTGTCGATATTGATGCGCTTGCGGTCAAGACTGCCCGGGAGAATGGCAAGTTAAACGGCTTTACACAGCCGCAGTATGAAGTGTTTCAAGGCAGCTTGACCGAAAAGGTGAGCGGACAGTTTGATGTGATCGCAGCAAACATCGTGGCGGATATTATCATCCTGTTTTCCTCGCAGGTCGGGCCGTTTTTGAAGCAGGACGGCGTTTTTATCGCCTCCGGCATCATTGCTCCCCGTGAGGCAGAGGTTCTGGAAGCCTTTGAAAAGAACGGTTTCCGGGTGATCGCACGCCACGACAAAAACGATTGGCTGTGCTTTGAGTGCAAACGCTTTGAACAATAAACAAAGCATCGGCGTAAAGTAATTTAACTTTACGCCGATGCTTTCAGCATAAAAAAGCAGGCTGCCGTTCTTCAAAGGGAGAACGGCAGCTTCGCTGTTATTTCTGATAAATTTTAACATAATCCACGATGAAGTCGGATGTCAGCGTTTTGTCGGTCGGGAGAGAATCCGCTTCGGGGATTTCAAGAGAAACGATTACATACTCCATAACCTCGGAGACACCGTCTGCCCATGCGCAGCGTGCGGTTTCAACGCCGTTGACATAGAAGATGTATTCATCCTCTGTCCATTTCAAGCCGTAGGTGTTATAGGTGTGATAAATATCGTTGCCCTTGAAGTTGCCCAGACAGCAGGAGTTCAGCTCCTTTGAGGTGGAGCCGCCCTTGCCGGCGCAGTGAACGGTTTGTGTGACCGAATCGTGCTTGAATTTTGCATTGTAGTTCATGGATTCAAAAATGTCCAGCTCTGCACCGCCGACACCGCCCTTGGAGATGAGCGGATCGTACGGATGATCTGCCTGAATCCAAAATGCGCTCCAGAAGCTCGGCGAATCGTTGCAGATGCAGCGGATTTCAAAGTAACCCTGTTTGTAGGCTTCTTTGAGTGTGATCATGCCGACATACCAGCCTTCCCCGTAGGCGGCGGAGGCATCCTTCGGCAGATTATCCTTATCACGGTACTCAGCGGAAATGACAAGGTTGCCGTCCTTGACCTGCACCTGATCGGGTGCATTGTAGCCGCCCCGGCGGGAACCGTTTGCACGGTAGCTCCACTTGGTCGTGTCAAGTGCATTGCCGTTAAATTCATCTTCAAAAACGATCCGGTATCCCTCGGAGGCGAGAATGTTTTCGTCGATTTTTTCGCCTCTCGGTGTCAGGGCGCCGTTGAAAAGGAAGGTGCCGATCACTTCGGCGATGACAAGAATGGAGGAAATAAAAGCCTTGGGTGTTTTGGCGGCGAGCAGTTTGCCGAAATAGACAGAGGCCTCATTCAGCGCAAAGACTTCACGCCATGCCAGCGGAACACCGAGTTTCAGCAAAAGTTGAGCAAGCATAATCGCAATCTCCTTTGTTTATTTTATTTTTCAAAACAACGCTCTTCGATCATGTGTTCGATCTGGGAACACATCAGAACAAAGGTTTGCTGACCGAGGTAACGGATCACAGCGTTATTTTCAGCATTGCACAGCATGGCAAAGCTCTTGCCGATGGCTTGATCCGCATCGGGCTTCTTCACGGCAAGGTAGTAAAATGTGAAGGAAGTGCCGCCCGAAACATTTTCATAAAATTCATAAGCATCACGGCGCAGCTTATCGTACATCGCATCGGAGGCGGTGGCGGCGATCAGCGGCGGAAGGACACGGAAAAATGTATGCTCAGCGGCAAAGACGATTAAAATACGCAGCTGCAATTTGATATCGTTTGTGACGGAACGGTCGGACAGAATCGCTTTAAGCTCCTCACAAAGCATATCGCTGTCGGGAGAGATCTCAGCGAGGAGAGCACCGAGTTCCTTGGCTTTGGACGAATTGCCGTTGAGCATATTCCTCTTGAGGTCTTCTGCCAAAGCGATCAGATCCAGATCGGAGGAATCGGTTTCACCGTTGCTTTTTCCGCCGTTAAAAATTTTTATGTCATTGTCTTCCATGCGCATACGATCCTTTCTCTGTTTTATTCGGCAGCGGCTGCTTCGGCTTCCGCTTTTCGGGTCTGCCTTTTCAGCTTGGCCTTATAGCCGAGAAATGCGTTGAGATGCTGCTGCGGAATTTCAATGCCGCCGACTCCGATCGGTGTCGGCGTATACATTCCGTGGAAATCGCTTCCGCCCGTGAGCAGCAGACCCTTGGATTTGCCGAGCTTTGCGAGAGCCTGTGATTCTTCCCGGGTGTGGCAGGGGTGCCACACCTCAATGCCGTCCAGTCCGCAGGGGATAAGCTCATCGATCAGATCCACACAGTCCGAATGGATCGGGTGAGAAAGGACTGCGACACCGCCGGCGGATTTTATCAGCTCCACGACCTCTTTCGGGTCGGGGAATGCCGGCTGCACCAGAACATTATCGGCACTTGCCGGATCAAACAGCTCGTGGTATAGATCCCCGAACAGTTCAGTGGTGATGTTGCACTGCATGAGGGCGTGCATGATGTGCTGCTTGAACACATTGGTGGAACCCGTGGCGCATTTCAGCACCAGATCCCCCGAGATCGGGTAACGCTGTGCAACTTTCAGAATCATGTACTGGCTTGCTTTTTTGCGGGAGAGGGAATTGCGCCGGCAAAGTCCCTCTAACCGATCCGGGCTGTCGGGGTAGTAGCACAGGATGTGAACATCCCGGTTGTTTTTGCTGTCATATGCGGATAATTCCACGCCGGGAATGACTTCCACTCCGTGGCGTTCTCCGATGATTTTTCCTCGAACCGTGCCTGCCAGACAATCATGGTCGGTGATGGCGATGGTTTTGATGTCTTTTTTCTTAGCTAAGATGATCAGATCGTCTATGCCGATAGAACCGTCTGATAATTTTGTGTGGCAGTGCAGATCCGCTATCAAAAAATAACCTCCCTCAGGTTTTTTGTCTTACAAAATTTGTGGTTTTTATATAATAGTTTATTCATACATTTTACTACATTCTGATGAGCTTTTCAAGCAAAAAAGGCAATTTTACAAAGATTTATCCATTGTCAAAGCGGCTTACGGCTGTTCTCCGCCTTCCATAACATCGCTCATCCCGAGTACCTTGCGAACGGTTTTCAGCAAAATGCCGATGTCGGCGGCCAAACCGCAGTTTTCAACATATTCTTTATCCAGCTTAGCCTTTTCTTCCACGCTCAGCCGGTCTCGGCCGTTCACCTGTGCCAGACCGGTCAAGCCGGGGCGCACCTGATACACCTTGTATTCCTGACGAAGCCTGTGAATTTCGGTTTCCTCCGGAATCAGCGGTCGGGGTCCGACTAAGCTCATGTCACCTTTCAGAATGTTGAACAGCTGCGGCAGCTCATCCAGACTCAAACGGCGCAGCAGCTTGCCGCCCGGAATGATCTGCATTTCGGATTCGGTCAGATCACCGGAGGCGGCGAGACGGGTGCCGTTCTTCATGGTACGGAACTTATAAATGGTGAACAGTTTTTCATTTTTACCGATCCGTTTTTGCCTGTACAGCACCGGTCTGCCATCCGCAATGAGAATGATAACAGATAAAATAAGCATTAAAGGGCTGAGCAAAACGATGGAAATAAATGAAATGATAATGTCTGCAAATCGCTTCATGGATTGCAACAACCTTTCGTGATTCGTTGAGAATAAGTTATTTCACAATTTGCTTTTTCCATTTTCCGCTTTTTACATAGATGATGCCGAGGATAATGGAACCGACTGTGGCAAAGCCCATGGCAATGCCGACCCCATTGAAGCCCATATCAAACTGCCTGACAAGCAAATAAGCCAGCGGAACACGGATGAAGATCGAGCTGAAAAAGGCGTTGATCAAAGCAATGTAAGTGCTGCCTGCCGCAATGGCGAGTCCGTTGATGCAGAACACCACGGCAACAAACAAATAGTCAAACGAAATCCAGTGAAGGTAGGGGACACCGGCTTCAATGACCTCCGCTTCTTTGTCAAACAGGCTGATAACAAATTCCGGGCAGAGGTTGACAAAGGCAAATACGATGGCAGAAACAATGAATGCCATGACCATGCCGACATACATCGTTTTCTTCGCACGCTTGAATTCACCGGCACCGATGTTCTGCCCTGCCATGGAAGAAATAGCACTGCTGATGGCAAGCGCCGGCAGGATCGCAAACGAATTGACCTTGCCGCCGATGCCCTGGCAGGCAGAGGCAATTTCGGCATTCGGCAAAGAGTTGACCAGAGCGGTCAGGGTGAGGAAGGAAAGGGAAACGACAAGGCTCTGCACCGAGGAGGGAAGACCGATTTTTACAAGGGAACGGAGCTTGTCGGACTGCAGCTTGAAATCGTTGACGGAATAGCCCGAAAAGAAGCTGTTCTTTACCAGATAAATCAGCGAGATCACTACGCTCAGTGCCTGTGCGGCAATGGTCGCCCAGGCGGCACCGGCAGAGCGCATCCCGAATTTGCCGACCAGGAGCAGATCCAGCACGACATTGGTAATAGCGGCGATCAGCACAAAATACAGCGGACGCTTGGAATCGCCCATGCCGCGCAGAACACCGCTGATGGCGTTATACAGGAACATGAAAATCGTGCCTGCCATACAGATGTTGTAATAGTTTTCGGCTTCGGTGAATGCGGAAGCCGGTGTGTTCAGCACGACCAGCAGTTTGCGGCCGACTGTGAGCATGACAGCGGTGACGATCACACTCAGAATCACATAAAGCGTTGTCACATTGCCGATGGTTTTGCGCTGCTCATCATACCGTTTCTGACCGCCGTACTGGGCAATCAGCACCGTGCCGCCGATGGAAAGCCCCATGGCTGCTCCGGTGACCAGTATGTTGATCTGGCTGCCGATGGAAACACCGGTGATGCCGACTTTTCCGCAGAACTGACCGACAATGATCATGTCGGCAACGCTGTAGAGAGCCTGCAGAAGATTGGAAAGCAGGAAGGGCAGAGCAAACCGAAGCAGCTGCTTGACCACGCTTCCCTGTGTTAAGTCCTTATGAAAATCATCCAATTTTTGCGTCCTCCTTGGGCTTTCTCATAGTTAGTGCAATACGCTTTTTGGCAGGCTCCACGCTGACCACCCAGACCGTAACGATGTCACCGACAGTGAGTACTTCGGACGGATGCTTGATGAAGCGGTCGGTTATGCGTGAAATATGAACCAAACCGTCCTGATGCACGCCAATGTCGATGAATGCACCGAAATCAATGACATTGCGTACCGTTCCCTGCAGCTCCATGCCGGGGAGCAGATCGTTCATATCCATGACATCGGTGCGCAGCATGGGCGGCGGCAGCTCATCACGGGGGTCACGGCCGGGGCGAAGCATCTCTTTAACAATATCTTTCAGGGTCGGGACACCGATGCCGAGCTGTTCGGCGAGCTTATCTGCGCCGAGGGCTTCCACCTTTTCGGGCAGCTCTTCGAGCTTTCCGTTTTTGATGTCTTTCAAATCCAGACCGCACAGCTTCAGCAACGCTTTGGCGGCCTCGTAGCTTTCGGGGTGGACTCCGGTGTTGTCGAGCGGATTGCGGCTTTCCGCCACCCGCAGGAAGCCGGCACACTGTTCATAGGCTTTGGCACCGAGCTTCGGTACCTTTTTGAGCTGCGCACGGCCGGTGAACGCACCGTTTTCTTCCCGGTACAGTACAATGTTTTTGGCAACGGCTGCGTTGATACCGGAAACACGGGTGAGCAGAGAAGGGGAGGCGGTGTTCAAATCCACACCGACATTATTTACGCAGTCTTCCACAACGCCGTCCAGTGCCTGCCCGAGCTCCTTTTGCGGCATATCGTGCTGATACTGCCCGACGCCGATGGCTTTCGGGTCGATTTTGACCAGCTCCGCCAGCGGGTCCTGGAGCCGCCTTGCAATGGAAACGGCACTGCGCAGGGAAACATCATACTGCGGAAATTCTTCGGCGGCAAGCTTGGAGGCAGAGTAAACGGAAGCTCCTGCCTCACTGACTACCATATATTTTGCACCGCTTTGCATTTCTCTGAGCAATTCGGCGGCGAAAATCTCCGTTTCTTTCGCTGCGGTACCGTTGCCGATGGCGATGATTTCCACACCGTGCTTTTCGATCAGGCGGCGAACGGTTTGTTTTGCTTTTTCTTTTTCGGCGGCGGAATGGGTCACATAAATGACGCCGGTGTCCAGCACACGGCCGGTTGCGTCTACCACTGCCACCTTACAGCCGGTGCGGTAACCGGGGTCAAGTCCGAGAGCGACCTTGTTTTTGACAGGCGGCTGCAGCAGCAGGGGACGCAGATTGGCGGCGAAAACCTTAATGGCGTCTGCATCGGCACGCTGTGTGAGCATCGAGCGGATCTCACGCTCGATGGACGGCATGATCAGCCGGTTATAGGCATCGACACCGGCCTGCCTTACCGTGTCGGTAAAGGGTGATGTGTTGGAAATAAGCGTTTCATCGGCAATGACACCGAGTGCTTTCGGCAGATCCAGTGTAACGCTGACCTTGAGGAAGCCTTCCTTTTCGCCTCGGTCGATCGCCAGAATACGGTGGTTGGCAATGCGCTTGACCGGTTCGGAATAATCGTAATACTGGGTGTAAACGCTTTCTTTTTCGGCATCGGCGGCCTTGGAGCTGACCACGCCGATCACGCTGAACAGGTTGCGGATGCGGCGGCGAATGTCGGCATTATCGGAAATGGTTTCTGCGATAATGTCCATGGCTCCCTGCAAGGCTTCTTCTGCATCGGCTACGCCCTTTTCTTCGTTGATGTAGTCTGCGGCAAGCTCTAACGGAGTTTTATCGCTTGCACTCTGCCCGAAAATCTGCAAAGCAAGCGGTTCCAGCCCTTTTTCACGGGCAACGCTGGCACGGGTCTTGCGTTTGGGCTTGAACGGGCGGTAAATATCTTCGATTTCCGAAAGAATTTCCGCTTTGTTTAAGGCGGCATTGATCTCATCGGTCAGCTTGTCCTGCGCTTCGATGGAGGCACGCACTTCTTCTCTGCGCTTGTCCAGGCTGCGCAGGTATTCCAGCCGCTCCGAAATTTCACGAAGCACCTGGTCGTTCAGGGTGCCGTGCGCTTCTTTGCGGTATCGGGCAATGAACGGAATGGTATTGCCCTCGTCAATGAGTTTGACGGTGTTTTCAACCTGCCATTTCTGCAGGCCGAATTCGTTTGTGATTTTTGCAAGAATGTCCAAATTTTATCTCCTGTATTATCGTTCTCAGATTTCAAGCTTCATATCGCCTTTTTTTATCAGACCAATTTTACGCATCCCTTCTGACACACCGAAGGCGATGACTGCCGGTAAGAGGAAATGAACGATCCCCATTTCAATCATCGTTTTTGCGGGCGAAATGCCGGCCTGTGTCATGGCCTGATAGCCCATGATCTGACCGACTAAACCGGCGGTTCCCATGCCGGAACCGGTTGCGTTATTCACCATGCCGAGCAGTTTGGAAGAAACCGGACCCGTAATGGCACTTGCCACGATGGCGGGCAGCCAGATAATCGGCTTTTTGACAATGTTCGGCATTTGCAGCATACTTGTGCCGATTCCCTGCGCAAGCAGACCGCCGAAGCCGTTATCCCGATAGCTTGCCACGGCGAAGCCGACCATGTTGGCGCAGCATCCTGCCACGGCGGCGCCGGCGGCAATTCCGCTGAGATTCAGCGCAATGCCGATGGCGGCGGAGCTGATGGGAAGCGTCAGAGCGATGCCCATAAGTACGGATACCACAATGCCCATGATAAGAGGGGATTGTTCGGTGCCCCAGTTGATGACAGAGCCGAGCCAGGTCATGAATTGTGAAATATACGGACCGACCAGCAGACCGGCCAGCGAGCCGGTGCCGATGGTGACGACCGGTGTAAGAACAATATCCAACTTGGTTTTTCCGGCGATCAGATGCCCCAGCTCGATGCCGACAAAAGCGGCAGCAAATGCGCCCATCGGTTCACCGGGACCTGCGTATTTGACAACAGCACCGTCGAGCAAAGAGCCTTCCAGAATTTTGCCCGCAAACGCACCCACCATACCGCAGGCAGCGGCAGAGAGCGTAACGAGCGGCTTTTCGCCGAATTTGACGGCAACACCGCAGCCGATGCCTGCACCCATAAGGGAGGAGGCGATCTTACCAATGGTAAAAATGCAGGTGCCGACGATCCCTGTTCCGGCGGCGGTGCCGATTTGCTGCAGGATCGTGCCGATAATAAGGGTGGCGAACAGACCGAAAGCCATGCCGCTGAGCCCGTCAATGAAAAGCCGATTTAAGAACCGTTTAATTGCTTTCATCGGTTTTGTCCTCCGTATCGTTTCAGCTGTCGGATGTCATGCCCGAGGAACATGAGGGAAATGTAACTGCCGGTGATGCGGGAGGTAATACGCTGCGTGTATTTCGCTTCAAATTCCGGCATGGTTAAATTTGTTGTGATGATCGTCGGCTTCTGCGCAAGCATACGGGTGTTGATGATGTTATAAGCACAGCTGACGGTGAACTGAGTGGAAAATTCAGCGCCCAAATCATCAATGATCAGCAGCTCGGCGGTTTCGGCTTCCTCCTCACTCAGCCCCTGCAGAGCGGGAAGCTCGCCTTTGCCGAAGCGTTCCCGCTCAAAGGCGGTGAACAGATTCGGTGCGCTTGCGTAGACAACGCCGTGCCCACGCTCAATGGCTTTGGAGGCAATGGCAAGCGATAAATGTGTTTTGCCCAGACCGGTTGCGCCGTGCATGAAAAGCGACGGCGAGGCGCAGGAAAAATCATCCGCATAGCTGCGGCAGAAATTCAGTATTTCATCCATGCGCTTTTTCGGCGAATAGCCTGCGGCATCGGCGGTGTCGGGGTAGAAAGATAAAGAAAAACGCTCAAAGGTCGATTCGCTCAACGGAGCAACAGCGGCTATTTTTTCTTTTGCCTTTTCGATCAGCAGTTTACGCAGACATTCGCAGATCCCGTCCTCGGTCACGCCGGTGTCCTTACACTTGTCACAGACATAATGCGCTTCCAGGTAGTCGGGAGCAAACCCGTTGGCAACCAGCAGATCCCGGCGCCGCTGCTGTGCTGCCAGACTTTTTTCGGCGAGTGTCTGTACGAACGGTTCGGCGTTTTCGCCCTGTGCAAAGGCCTGGATCACCTGCGTGCCGTATTGTGCGATCTCCGATTGGACGGAACGCAGCTGAGCAATCGCCTCATAGGCTTCACGGCGGTGTGCTTCCTGTTCGGCTTCCGCTTTTTTGCGCCGTTGTTCCATGGCTGCCTGTGCGGCGGAATAGGTGCTTGTGCTGTAGCTCATGTTATTGCGCTCCTTCCTCGGCTTTTTTCTTGTAAACAATGGGATCCTGTGCGGAATGCTGCATAAAGGCGTCTAAATCGTAGGACGGTGTCTGAACCGCTGCCGGTTTGTTCGGCTTGGCTTTGGCGGCGGCTTTTTCCTGCTTTATGCGGTCGATGTCACCCAACTCACGCACACCGGCATGATACCAATTTTCCAAAACCTTATTCATGTATGCGAAGCTGATTTTATCGGTGTGGTTTGCCATTTCTTCATACGCCGAAAAAATGATATTGACCGGGTAGCCGAAATCCCTGCTCCATTTGTGCAGATATTCACTTTGTACGGCGGTCGGCCTCGGTGTGGATATGCCGGTCAGCTCACACAGCTCTTTCCAAAGGGATTCACAGCGGCGCAGGGACTTGATTTTTTCGTCTGCCTTTTCAATGCTGTCAATTTCCTTTTCACTCCAGTTTTTGGCGGTTGCGGAAATATAGCCGATTCCCGGTTTACCGATGGAAACACAGTATTCGATCAGCATCAGGATCACTTCGACCGGCAGCCCGTAGCCGTCGTGAATCATTAAGAGAGCGGATTGTGAATCGTAGCCGATGGTGCGTCCGAGTTTTTTCTGTGCCTCATTGAACAGAAAGGCGATCTCGGCGCTTTCTTTGCCCCGGCGGGCGATCTGCTCGGCTGTGGGTCGGGTCTGCGTGATCGGAGCCTGAACGGTTTTGGCAGGTTCGTTGGGCTTTGAAGCAGCCGGAGGAGCGGACAGCGCCGGGGCTGCCTGCGTGCAGGCGGCTTCACCCTGTTTGATCACCAGACCGGTCTCCAGCCAGTATTGCATGGCATCGTTCGCATCGGCAGGGGTCATATTCAACGCCTGACACAACTGTTCGGTTGTCGGCTGTTCTGCCATATGGCGCAGCAGCCAGAGAAGCACCTTGAGCTGCGCCGAACCGGCGAGCTTTAAGTGCTTGTCCGTTACGCTGATCGGCACGCTGAACGACAAGCCGAACGCAGCTTGCGGATTGATTGAATAATTCATGCGAACCTACCCCATTTTATAATATATAGAATATAACTATACACCTTTTCGTAGTTTAAGTAAAGAGATTTCCGACAATTTTCTCGGATTCTTCAAATTTACGGTTCGCTTTCTTGCACCCGAACGGGTTCTGTGGTAAAATGAAAAAGAAAAAGAGAGAGAACGGAGTAAAAGAAGATGAGCTTGCGTGACAGTATAAAGCTGATTCAAGCGTTAAAAGACCCCTCAAAAGCGGAAGAATTAAAGAAAACCGTGCTTTTTCCCATCAAATTCAACAAGGCGAGCGAGCTGAGTGTGATCTGCCTGGCAGAGGGTCTGGGCGAGCCTGAGCGCATTACGGAATTGGTTCTTTCTGCCGGTCAAAACGGTTTTTTGCCGCTGTGCGCCGTTGTCACGGCGGACGGAGAAACAAAGCAGGTCGAAAGTACCCAGCCGCAGGATGCAGATTTCAATTATGCTGCCATGGCAGAGGATTTTAATGTGGAAATCGAAGAAAATGCCGAGAAAAAGCAGGAGTTTTTAGAGAAAACCGCCCGGGAGCTGACCCGTGTGATTCTGGAAAACGGCGCTGCCGGAGAGGATTTTTGTGTTCGTGTGGCGAACGGGGATATTCCGGACTGAAATTTTCCGAAATTATGGCTTGACAAGGGTGTGTAATCCTGTTATAATGCAAAAGATGTTGAAAACAGCATCGTATGGGCCATTAGCTCAGTTGGTCAGAGCGACCGGCTCATAACCGGTTGGTCCGGGGTTCGAGTCCCTGATGGCCCACCAGTTTTACAATCTCATATAGGGGTATAGCTCAGTTGGTAGAGCAGCGGTCTCCAAAACCGCGTGCCGAGGGTTCAAGTCCTTCTGCCCCTGCCAGAAAGCCTTGATTTTTCAAGGCTTTTTTCTTTTGCCGAGGGGGTTACTTAACCGAGCGCCTAACATTTGCCTAACGCTTTCTGACGAAACCACGATTAAACCGCAAAAAAACGCAGGCAACAAAGTACAAAAAACCGCATATAATTCGTCTTATTTCGTCCTTTTTGCAGGGCGAATTTTTATCTTTTTAGATTTTTCAGATGCGGATTTTTTATTGCTTTCTAACTGAATAAATCCGTTTTCGGCATCAATTTTGTCAAGCTGATTTGCAATTTGCAGTTTTGATGTTTTGTCAACATGAGCGTAAAATGTGAGCGTGGTTGCGGCAGAGCTGTGTCCGAGCCACTCCTGCACCTGTGTAACCGAAAAGCCGTCGTTGAGCAGATTGCTTGCGACGCTGTGGCGAAGCAGGTGCAGTGTTACCTGCGGTAAATTACTTTTGGTAATTGTAGAGTGAAAAACTCTTTCAATATAGTTCGGAGCAATCACTCTTCCGTCGGGCATGGTGCAAACATAATCACTATTGAAATAATATGCTCCCATCAGTTTTCGATTTTCAGTCTGCTTTGCCTTGAATTTCAGCAAAACCTCTTCCACTCTTTTCGTCATCGGCAGGGTTCTGTAACTGCTGTCTGTTTTCGGTGCAGCTGTATAATCACCGCCGCCTGCACTCTGCTGAAGCGTTTCACATATTGTGATAGCTTTGTTGTGAAAATCAATGCTTTTCCACTTCAAGCCTAAAACTTCACTTCTTCTGAAACCGTAAATGGAACAAAGGAAAACGGGAAGCTCTATAACCGTTCCCGAAAACAGCCTGTTCAGTTCTTCAAGCTGTTCCTTGTTCAGATAATCGGGGCGATACGGAATCTTTTTCGGAAGTCTTACAGTTGAGGCAGGGTTTGCAACAATCAGCCCCTCCCTGACAGCATCGTTTAATGCTTTGCTGATATTCTGATGATGGTGATGAATTGTTGTCGGGGATAATGCGGTTCCCGTAGTCAGATTGCTTTCTGGCTTCAAGAGAGAATAATAATATTCCTCTAAAATCATCGGCGTAACATCCTGCAAAGCTACGGGATGCTGCTTGAAATACGGGATAATGTGGTTGTTCATATTACCGCAGTACCCCCGGTAGGTTGAGGGACGAATATCACGCGGTATAGTTTCGAGCCAATGTTCAAGATACTCCGCAAGACCTGTGCCGATAAATATTCCGTTGCGTCCGTTCCACAGTGCAAGCTGTTCCTGAAGAAATTTCTCAGCTTTGCGTTTGTTACCGTCCTTGACTTCCAAGCCTGTGCTTATCCACTTGGGTTTTCTTTTGCCGTTCTCGTCTCTAAGGTTTATAACGGCATAATATTTGCCTTTATTTGATTGAATACTTCCTGTGACCATAATTCAAACTCCTTTCCGCAGGTCACGGTCCGTCAAATATAGTATCATCAACGAACCGTGCCTGCAATTATATGATTTTTTATTTGGCAGTCGCTAAAAAGTTAATAACTGACTGCTTCGGAATGATATATCTTTTTCCGACCTTGATGGTCTTTATCAATCCGGCTTTGAGAATATCGTATGCTGAATTTCTGCCGATTTTAAGCATTTTCTGTAAATCGTCAACAGTTACAACATCGGGATATTCGCTGAAAAGTATGTTATCA
>JAZUJI010000050.1:0-6679 GCA_045642685.1 Acutalibacteraceae bacterium
TGCAGCTGATCGACTGCTCTTATGTGACGGTGAGCGATCTCGAAATCACCGCACACAACGGCGGCGGTATCTGGATCGACACGCTGAACCGAACCAGCGTCGGCATTACCCTTTCCGAACTGGATATGCACGATATGCAAAATGTGGAGTGGACTTCCCGTGACAATCTTTCGGGCGGTGCAGCAACCGCCCGTGCCTGCGTCATGGTCAAAGGACTTCCCGCCCGTTCCCGTTATGCGGTCAACGATTTGACGATCACGGATTGCGAAATGTACGATTGCGGCAACGGAATCAGCCTGTGGGGCTCATGGAACGATGAACAAGACCCGTGGTGCGAAGAAAAAGACATTGACCCGGTTTTTAACACGGGGGCGCTTGTGGAAAATGTTTATTTTCACGATATGGATGCCGAATCGATCATTGTCGGCATATGCGACGGTGCTTTGGTCACCCATTGCCGTTCCATTGACTGCTGTCAGGGTGACGGTCTGGACGAAAACGGTAAACCGAAATATTACAATGCTTCCATGTGGTTTTGGGGCAGCATTAACAGCACGATCGAATACTGCGAAATCGCCGGTCAGAAAAATGTCGGGGACGGCATGAGCGTTGACTTTGACTCATACACCCACCGCTGCACCTATCAATATATTTATTCGCATGACAATATGCGCTTTTTCAACAACAATCCCAACCACAGCGGTCATCACGATAATGTGGTTCGCTACTGCCTGTCCGTCAACGACAACGGCGCAAGTGCCCGGCTGGGCGGCGGCGCAAAAGAATACGGGCTGCAATTTTACAACAACACGGTCATCAACTGCCTTGATTTGGACATCAGCCGTATTCCCGGCGGAATCGTTGCCAACAACATCTTCGCACCCATGCCCGGGTATCAGGTCAAATATGATTTGGATGCCAAACAGCAAAACACGCTGTTTACCAATAACTGCTATTGGAACACCCTTGTTCCGCTCGTTGAACGGCATCCGTTCACAGCGAATCCCGGGTTTGTTTCGGAAAACCACGATTCGCCCGATTCATTCCGGCTGGTCAGCAGCTCTCCGCTCATCGGTGCTGGTACGGATGTCGGCTGTGAACTGACCGAGGATCTGTTCGGCAACACCATCACCTGCTGCAGCATCGGCTGCTACGGCGCAAGCGGTGCACACGGAAGCTATGAAAAAACCGATCCGTTCGTTTTTATTTTGAACTACATAAAAACCATTTTTCTTACGCTGAAAACGGTTATCGTCAATTTATCCAAGTAAAGAGAAAGAGGTATTTCCATGTCATCATCAACGATTCTTTCTGCCGATAATCAAAAAAACAGTCGAAACTATGGGCTGGATTTTCTGAGAATTATCTGCATGATCATGATTCCCGTTCTTCATATCAATGTGAACGGCGGTATCATGCCGAATTGCCATGATAAACCGATTCTTCATGCAATGTCACTATTGATTGAATGTTTTTCAATCTGCGCTGTAAATTGCTATGCTTTAATCTCCGGCTATGTTTCATACGGGAGAAAAACAAAGTATTCCAATTTGCTGTATCTATACTTGCAGGTTGTTGTGTACATTCTCGTCATCACAGGGATTTATGCCGTTATCAAACCGGAAACATTTACCTTCGGTTCCATTTTGAAAGCCGTTTTTCCGTTTGCTTACGATGTCTATTGGTATTTTACGGCATATTTCTGCCTGTTCCTGTTCTCGCCGTTCCTGAACCGCTTGGTGGAATCAAGCAGCAGCGCTTTGCTGCGGCGTTTGTTATGTACGATGCTGATTGCCTACTCAATTATTCCGATCGCTTTCAATTCAGAATTTGCCAATATTGAAAAAGGATACTCTTTTGTGTGGCTCAGTGCAATGTATCTGCTGGGTGCAATTATCAAAAAGAACGGTTTTTCTCCGAAATACAAAAACGGCTGGAATTTCCTCGGTTATTTCATTTTTGTTGTTCTCCAATGGCTTTCCGGTCTTGCGATTGGATTTGTCAGCAACCATTTCCTCGGTGGTTCTGTTCCGGAAACCTATCTTCTCAGATACAATTCACCACTGAATATCGGAGCTTCCGTATTTTTGTTCCTGTTTTTCCTGAAACTTCCCTGCAAAAACACCACACTCAGAAAGCTCATCCATTTCTTTGCTCCTGTTTCATTCGGCGTTTATCTGCTGCACGAAGAACCACTTATCCGTGAAACATTTTTCACCGACAAATTCAAATTCTTACTTGACTATCCATCGGTGCTTGTTATCCCTGCCGTAATCGGTTGTGCGCTTGCCGTTTGGCTTTTCGGTTCTTTGATTGATCATGTCCGTCTATCCGTTTTTAATTTGCTTCACATCAGACAGTTGTGCGTGCTTCTGGAAAAGAAGACACAGAAGTTGTATCATAAATTGTTCGATTTGATTTTGCGCACAACAAAAAAACTTTTCTCTTCCAATCAAAATGATACGGTCTGATATGATCCCCATAGAATAGACACTTGAAATAACAAAAAAATGCAAGACTTTACTAAGTGGACTACAGCATTACTTCCGGACGGATTATTCTTGATTTTTCGGTAAACATTTGCTATGATGAAGAAAAAAGGAGAAATAAACCATGAAAATATGTCAGAAATTACTCGCTGTTCTTTTATCCGTTGTGCTTGCTTTTTCCGCTTTTGCCTTTGGTGCCTGTGCACAGGAAACACCGAAAACCCAAAAGCTGCTGGAAACCCTGAACAGCGGAAACGCTGTCAGTGTCACCCTGAAAGCCGGTGACACCCTGCTCGGCTCCTCCAACGACACCTTTATCATCAAAGGCAGCGCACTTGCTTATGAATACGGTACCGGCTTTTTCAGCATCCGCCTTCTGCTCAACGACGGCGCACTTTACGCTTATCTGCCGTTTTTTCCGTTTCTTTATGTCAAAGTTCCGACCCTTGCGCTTGGTCTTGGTGACGGCGATGTCTGGAAGCTGATCGAAACAGTAACCGGTGCGACTTTCAGCATTTTACGCTATGTAAAAAGCTACACCGAAACGATCGACGGCGTTTCCTATGATGTGGAGGAATACTTTGACAACGCACAGGTCACCGTAAAATTCTGTTATCAGGATGACACACTGAAGCTGCTCAATGTGACCGATGCTCAGACGAAATCCGTTCAAAACACCTACTTCCAAAACATCTCGTTTGATGTTCCGGATGCTTTGGTCGCTGTCCCGCAGGGTATTGACCTGACATTTCTTTTCAAAGGACTGGTCACTGCTTTGATGGGCTCGACCGTGCTTGCATAAAGCAAAAACACAGCAAAAAACTCCTGCAGCTCTCAACCGGAGCCGCAGGAGTTTTCTTATCCTATCTATGAAATTTTATCGGTTTTGCGGGAACGCCGACCGCCGTGCAATTCGGCGGAATATCCCGCACAACTGCCGCACCGGCACCGACAATCGCATTTTCACCCACCGAAAGCCCCTGAATGATTTTGGAACCGGTTCCCATTTCACAGCCGGTGTGCAGATGTGTTGTGCCGGACACATTCACACCCGGATAAAGCGTCACATACGCATCAAGCACGGCATCATGTCCGACGGTACAGGCTGCACCGATCAGGCAATGATCGGCAATTTTCGTATTGACGGAAATATAATTCCTTGCGCAAATTACCACACCGCTGCCGATTTGAGCCGTATCGGCAACATCGGTATTCGGGTCGATCAGCGTTGCAAAATGAATGTCCGGCTGAATCTGTTTCATTTTTTCGGTCAATCGTTTACGCACCGCAGAGCTGCCGATTGCGCAAACCGCATATACTCCGGGATAATTCGCAAGGGTATCCATGGCGCCCAGTACCGCACAGCCGTTAATAGTCGTCCCCTGAACCGCCGGAGAATCATCCAAAAAACCGAGAATATTCCAGGTCGGATGCACCCGATTGATACGCTGAACCAGCCACAGGGTGTCACGCCCCATGCCGCCGACCCCGAAAATCAACAAATCTTTCATCTTTTCTCAGTACTCCTCATTCATACGATACCCGGTTTGAAACAACAAAAAGGCTGCTGCAAACTCAAACCCAACTGCAGCAGCCCGACCATTAAAAGGAAGAACGATCTACCGTTACCGTGCCGTCCGCACCCGTATGTCCCTCAATGGTAACGGTTCTGCACACGGATGAATCATCCCACGAACGCAAATAAGTCAGCACGATTTTGAATGTACCTTCCGACTTTGCCGAAAAGATAAACTGTGTCACTCCTCCGGCACCGCAAAGCGGCTGATCCGAATCGGCGGCAGAGGACATATATTTCGATTCCTGAAATGCAATTCCGTCCCCGGTGATATCATAGTCCCAGGAATAGCCCGTTGTCGGATTGGCAGACAGCGCAACCGTCAGCGTCTTGTCCGAAACCGTACAGGTGTTCGCAGCCGGAAGCTGCACCGGTACGGGCTTTGCTTCTTTGTTGAACCAGGGGAACAGAAAAGCGAAAGCTGTCATGATCCATGCAATAATCGTCCTGAAAATGCTCATAATGACCTCTCCTCATCAAAATATCAATGTTTATTTCTTAGGGTTGTAAACACGGACATAATCCACAATAAAATCGGCGGTAAAGGTGTTTTTATCGTTGTGATTCATTGTGCCGGACCAGCCGTAGGTCGGCTTTGCCGCCGTTCCGTCCACTTCGCAGGAAAGTGTAATAAACTCCGGTTCTTTTGATATGCCGCCGAAATGACTGCGCCCGACCTCGTGGCCGTTTACATAGTAAATGTATTCATCTTCTGTCCAAAGCAAGCCGTATGTGTTGAAATTCTCGTACGGGTCATTATCGAGCTTTGAAATGCACACATTGCGGTATCTGGTCTGCAGCTCATAGCCGTTGTAATGAAGATTGCTTGTAACCATCCATGATTTTTTACCGCCTAAAAAATAGTAAGGCGATTCAAAAATATCAATTTCCGTGCCGAGTGTTCCGGTACCGCTTGCATCGTTGACATTGCTGTTGAACAGCCAGAACGCCGACCACATTCCTTCACCCTTCGGGAGAATACAGCGACATTCATAGTAGCCGTAGGTGTGTGTAAAAGTGCCTTTTGTGGCGATTCCGGCGGTGTACCAGCCGGCACCGTACTTTCCGTTTGGGAGATACTGCGTGCGAATGGTCAGGCAGCCGTCTTTCACAGAAGCCTGATCGATACTCCAGTATCCGCCTTTTCGCAAACCGTCCTTATGGTGCGGTACCCACAACTTTTTATTGAGTGTGTCACCGTCAAATTCGTCCTGAAAAACAATCTCATAATTATTCAAATCAAGGGTTTTCGGTTTTTTGGCGACATCTGTAACATTGAACACCAGCAGCAGTGCGCTTACAAATGCGGTCAGATAATTGGCGATGCGTCCTAAAATATCACTGCTCCAAAAATTCATCATCTGCCCTCACATTCCGATGAATATTGCAATTCACCAATAAAATTTTAGCAAAAGCCGCACCCTTTGTCAATGCGTTTTGTCAAATATTCTCAAAAAGACTGAAAACCTTCTGCTTATGAAAGCAGCGTTTGCCCGTATTCCTCGCTGACCTTCAGCAGGAAGCGATACATCGGTTTCATCTTTTTATAAATGCCCCGGATATCCTCAATAAAATCAGCCTGCGCAAGCTGACGAACATCGGGAAACGAATAGATAAAATAAAAGCTTTTCGCATTATAGTACGGTGCGATTTTTTCATTCGGGCAATTCGGTTTCGGCTTTTTGTAGCTGTCGCAGTGAAAAACCGCACCGGCAGATTCAACAGACCGAACCGCTTTCAAAAACGCCGCTTCATTCTCTGTCAGATGCCGCCGAAAAACTTCCATCATAGCCGGAGGAGCATCATAGACACCCACGCCGCCGGAATAGCACGCCGGTGAAACCTCAAACCACATACACGGGTAATACGGAAGCTCATGCTTATCCCGCATGAACATCGCCCACAGGTTCTCCCTGTACAGATGTTTGTTCTTGGAAAACCGGGTGTCACGGCGAATCCGGGACACCATACGGGTCGGTCGGATGGGAATTTGCGGATCAATATCCGTAATGGTGTCCGACAAAGCCTCA
This sequence comes from Acutalibacteraceae bacterium, assembly GCA_045642685.1. Taxonomy (GTDB): domain Bacteria; phylum Bacillota; class Clostridia; order Oscillospirales; family Acutalibacteraceae; genus UBA8612. Next base: position 6,096 of record JAZUJI010000050.1, read on the forward strand.
ATGACCTGCTGAATCGGCACCGTCATCCCTTTTTTCAGCTTTTCTTTGTTCTGTTCGTAGAAATCCCGGCTGTCACGAAAAGCGTTTTCGCTCATGAGCATAAGTGTTTCCACCGAAATTCCGTCATAACGGTAATCCATTATACCAGTCCTCTTTTTACAATTTCCTGTGCGGCAAGCAAAACGCCGACTTTTCCGCTGTCAAAATTCATCGAACCCTGCATCCACACGGCGAACGGCTCACGCAGCGGCGCATCCGAGGACAATTCAATCGAAGAACCGCCCGTAAACGCACCCGCCGACATGATCACCTGACTGTCATAACCGGGCATATCCCACGGCTCAGGCACAACATTTGAATCAATCGGCGCACCCTTTTGCATACCCTGACAGAATGCGATGAGCGTTTCGCTGTTTCTTAATTTCAATGCCTGAATGATGTCACAGCGAGTTTCATTAACATCCGGTGTCACTTCAAAACCCAGTTCACGAAACAAAGCCGAGGCAAAAACGGCTGTTTTTAATGCTTCACCGACAATATGCGGTGCATTGAATAAACCCATGAACATTCCACGGCTCTGACCG
>JAZUJI010000051.1:0-18816 GCA_045642685.1 Acutalibacteraceae bacterium
CATGGGCGGACTTCATCCGGCTTACGATTTTGTTCTTGCCTGCCTGAAAGCCGGCAAGAGCGTTGTCACCTCCAATAAAGAGCTGGTTGCCGAAAAGGGCTATGAGCTGCTGAAGGTGGCGGAGGAAAATAACCTCAACTTTCTGTTCGAGGCAAGCGTCGGCGGCGGTATCCCGATCATTCGTCCGATCAGCCAGTGCCTTGCCGCCAATGAAATTGATGAAATCGCCGGTATCCTCAACGGCACGACCAATTTCATCCTCACCAAGATGATCCACGATGCCATGAGCTTTGAGGATGCACTGGCTCTGGCGCAGGAGCTCGGCTATGCGGAGCGCAATCCCGCCGCCGATGTGGAAGGCACCGATGCCTGCCGCAAGATTTGTATTCTGGCTTCTTTGTGCTTCGGCAACCATGTTTACCCCAATGAGGTTTACACCGAGGGTGTCACCAAGATCACCCTTTCCGATGTGAAGTATGCGCAGGCATGGGGCGGCGTCATTAAGCTCATCGGCAGAGCGACCCGCTACGGGGACGGAAAAATCAGTGCCGTGGTAACCCCGGCGTTTATTCAATCTCACAGTCAGCTTGCGAGTGTTGACGATGTGTTCAACGCCATTCTGGTTCGGGGCGATGCCATCGGCGATGTCGTATTCTACGGCAGAGGTGCCGGCAAGCTGCCCACCGCAAGTGCGGTCGTGGCGGATGTGATCGACTGCGCCAAGCATGTGGAACGCCGCAAGCACTTCGGCTGGGGCAACTGCATCCCCAACTATGTGGTCAGCTACCGTGACATCAAGTATCCGTTCTTTGTGCGTGTGACCGGCTGCGACCCGGATAAGGCGTGGAAAGAAGCGGAAAAACACTTCGGTGCGGTGCAGAAGCTTTGCATCGAGGATGCACCGGCAGATGAAATCGGTTTCATTACTCCGATGATGACGCAGCGTGAATTTGACGAAAAAGCCGCCGTTTCCGGCTTGACCATCGGCAGCATGATCCGTGTAACGGATTATTGATGCGCCGAATAGATTAATACACAGGTTATCCCCAAAACAGGAGGTTATCAAAATATGGCACTTATTGTTCAGAAATTCGGCGGCAGCTCTGTTGCGAATGCGGAGCGTGTGCGCAATGTGGCGTCCATCATCACCGACACTTATAAAGCGGGCAACGATGTTGTGGTCGTTGTATCGGCACAGGGCGACACCACCGACGATTTAATTGAAAAAGCAGCGGAAATCAATCCGAAGGCTTCCAAGCGTGAAATGGATTCGCTCCTGAGCGCAGGCGAGCAGATGTCCAGCGCACTGCTTGCCATGGCGATCGAGGCAATGGGTTATCCCGTTATTTCTCTCCTCGGCTGGCAGGCAGGCTTCCGCACCGATAATGTTTACGGCTCAGCCCGGATCAAGACGGTGAAGCCCGAACGCTTGAAGGCCGAAATCGGCAGGAAGAACATCGTCATCGTGGCAGGCTTCCAGGGTCTGAACGGCTTTGATGATATCACCACATTCGGCCGCGGCGGCTCCGACACAAGCGCCGTGGCGATCGCCGCCGCACTCCATGCAGACCGCTGCCAGATCTTCACCGATGTGGAAGGCGTTTACACCGCAGACCCGAGAAAGGTCGAGGGCACAAGAAAGCTGCAGGAGATTACTTACGACGAAATGCTTGAATTGGCTACTCTGGGCGCACAGGTTCTGAACAACCGCTCAGTGGAAATGGCCAAAAAATATAATGTTGAGGTGGAAGTGCTTTCCAGCCTGAAACGAGTTCCCGGCACAATTGTTAAGGAGGTAGCAAAAATGGAAAAAATGTTAGTCAGAGGTGTCACGAAAGACACCGATGTAGCCCGTATTTCAATTATCGGTGTTCCGGATATCCCCGGCATCGCATTCAAGGTTTTCTCAAAGCTTGCCGCAAAGAATATGAATGTGGACATCATTCTCCAGTCAGTCGGCAGAAACAACACGAAGGACATTATCTTTACCGTCAGCAAGGCCAACGGTGAGGCTGCGGTCAAGACGCTCAAGGAATCCATCGAGTGTCTGGCAGACCTTGACATTCTCTGCGACACCAATGTTGCGAAGATCTCGGTCGTCGGCGCAGGCATGGAAACACACCCCGGCACGGCCTCCAAAATGTTTGAAGCACTGTTTGAAAACGATATTAACATCCAGATGATTTCCACGAGTGAAATCAAGATCTCGGTTCTGATCGACCTTGACTGTGCCGACCGTGCGGTCAGCGCTGTTCACAAGGCATTCTTCCCGGTTGACTGAGAAAAATCACAATCGGCAAAATCTTAAAAAAGGAATATTTGCAGCAGAGATGATCGGCTGTAAATAGGGTGAAAAAAATGGGTTTTGATGAACAATCGGTGGCGAATCAAAAAATCATTGATGTGGAATTGAGCGGAAAGATGCGCAAATCTTTCCTGGACTACTCCATGTCCGTTATCACGGCTCGTGCTTTGCCCGATGTGCGTGACGGTCTGAAGCCGGTTCACAGAAGAATCCTCTACACCATGTATGAAAAGTCACTTTATCCGAATGAGCCGTACCGTAAGTGCGCCGACACCGTCGGTCAGGTGCTCGGCAGCTATCATCCGCACGGTGACGCTTCGGTTTATGATGCCATGGTTCGTTTGGCGCAGAGCTTTTCCATGCGTTATATGCTGGTAGACGGCCACGGCAACTTCGGCTCCATTGACGGTGACCCGCCGGCTGCCTACCGTTACACCGAGTCGAGAATGAGCAAGGTTTCTATGGAGATGCTTGCCGATATCGACAAGGAAACGGTGGATTTTGTGCCGAACTATGATGACCGCCTGAAAGAGCCGGTCGTTCTTCCGTCAAGGATCCCGAATCTTCTGATCAACGGTTCCACCGGTATTGCGGTCGGTATGGCGACAAATATTCCGCCGCACAACCTGCGTGAAGTCATTGACGGTATGTGCTTTTTGATCGACAACCCCGATGCAGAGCTTGCCGAATTGATGGAGCATATCAAAGGGCCGGATTTTCCGACTGCCGGTGTTATCATGGGGCGTGCCGGCATCCGTGCTGCGTATGCAACGGGCCGAGGGAAGATCGTCGTCCGTGCCAAGACGGAGATCAAAGAGGACAAGCCCGGCCGTTTTACCATTAACATTACGGAAATTCCGTATATGGTCAACAAGGCAAGGCTCATTGAAAGCATTGCCGACCTTGTGAAAGATAAACGCATTGAGGGCATTTCCGATATCAACGACTATTCGGCGATCGAGGGGATGCACATCGTCATTGAGCTCAAGCGGGATGCCAACCCGCAGGTCGTGCTCAATCAGCTTTTCAACTATACGCAGCTGCAATCGTCTTTCGGCGTGATCATGCTTGCTTTGGTGGATGGTGTGCCCCGGATCCTTTCACTCAAAGAAATGCTCGAAAATTATATCGCATTCCAATGCGAGGTCATCACACGCCGCACGCAGTACAATCTGCGCAAGGCGCAGGAGCGTGCGCACATTTTAGAGGGCTACATACTTGCCCTTGATTATATTGATGAAGTCATTAACATTCTCCGTTCTTCGCCGGATCAGTCCACCGGTAAACAGCGTTTGATGGAACGCTTCGGTTTTGACGAAATTCAGGCGCAGAAGATCGTTGAAATGCGCTTAGGTCAGTTGACCGGCATGGAGCGGCAGAAGCTGCTTGATGAAATGGCGCAGCTGCGAGCCAAAATCGCCGAGTATACCGATATTCTTGCCAGCGAAGCAAGAGTGAAGCAGATCGTGAAAGAGGAGGCTTCGGTGCTTGCCGACAAATACGGCGATGACCGCCGCACGGAGATCTGCAATGTCAGCGGTGAGGTCGATATTGAAGACCTGATTCCCGAGGAGGAATGTGTCTTTACGCTCACCGAGCGAGGCTACCTCAAGCGTATGCCGACGGATACCTACCGTTCGCAGCGCAGAGGCGGCAGAGGTATCATGGGCATGACACGCCGGGAGGAAGACACCGTTAAAACGATGTTCACCTGTTCAACGCACGACTATATCATGTTCTTTACCGATTACGGCAGAGCTTATAAGCTCAAGGGTTACGAAATTCCCGAAAGCTCCCGCACCGGCAAGGGTATGAATGCGGTCAACATTCTTCCGCTGGATGCGGATGAAAAAATTTCCGCTATGCTCCGTGTTCCGGAAGAGGCGAACGGCGAATATCTGTGTATGGTGACCCGCAACGGCATTATCAAGCGCACCCTGCTTGACGCCTACAAGAATATCCGCAAAAACGGCGTGATCGCCATTACGCTCGATGAGGGCGATGCGCTGGCGTGGGTGAAGCTGACCAACGGCGAGGATGATTTGCTCGTCGGCACACGCAAGGGTCTTTCGATCCTGTTCAACGAAACCGATGCAAGACCCATCGGCCGCACCGCCAGAGGTGTGAAGGCGATCGATTTGCGTGAAGGCGACGAAGTGGTCGGCTTCGATGTGCTCAAAGAGGATTCCATCGTTCTGACCGTGACCGAAACCGGCTACGGCCGCCGCAGCGAAAAGGCGGAATACCGCCTGCAATCCCGCGGCGGTAAGGGCGTTATCAACTATAAGACCGAGAAATACGGCGATGTGGCTGCGCTGATCACGGTCGAAGCAGAGGAAGATATTATTCTGATTTCTGCCGGCGGCATCATCATCCGTATGCCGGCTGATTCGATCAGCACCTTCTCCAGAACCTCCAAGGGTGTGCGCATTATGCGCATGACGGAAGGTGACAAGCTGGTGACGGTGACCACCGCAGAGCGTGAGAATGAAGAAGAAGCACCAAAAGACGGCGAAGCGCAGGCACAGCCGTCCGAAACCGAAGCAGATCCTCAGCAGGCAGATGAACCTGCTGAAGAAAACAGTTAACGGGTGAAAAGGGAAAGATAGAATGGATACAAACGACAACAAACCTGTCAGGCGGGAATTTGAAGATGTTTATTCCTCCAGCTCGGCACAGCCCGCAAGCTATAAACGGGGGCACAAGCCGATGGAGCAGCGGGAAATTGTATATCCGAACAAGTTCCTGGAATTCCTGTGCAAAGACAATAAGAAAAACACCAAACGCATTTTAATTGCGATCTTGGTTTTTTTGCTGCTGTTTTTCGCCTTTATCATCGGCAGCTTTATCAACGAAAAGCTGGATAAAATCAACGACAGCAACGAGGTGTTCACCGGTGTTGCCGATGAAGAGTACAGCGAGAATTTTGACGAGGCGCAGTTCCAGGCGATGCACGAAATTTCCAATGCCGCTTCGTTGGATGATCTGCTGAAAAAGTGGCATAACAACGGCGGCGAGCTGATGAAGCAAAAGTACATTATCAATGTGCTTCTGGTCGGCATTGACGGAAAGAACGGTGTGACCAAGGGCGGCAACTCCGACTCCCTGATTTTGGTTTCCATCAACAAAAAGACCGAAACCATTACACTTGTTTCGTTCATGCGTGACAGCCGCAGCTACTTTGAAATCAACGGCAGAGATTACTGGTCCAAGGTCAACGCCGCCTATGCAAGAGGCGGTGCGAACGCAACGGTGAAAACGCTCGAAAACGATTATAAGATCGACATTGACTACTATGTCGCCGTTGACTTCAGCACCTTCCCCAAGGTGATCGATGCTCTCGGCGGTATTACGGTGGATGTTAAGGAGTATGAACAGAAGTATATCAACCGCACCACACACGCCATTAAAAAGATCCCGAATTACGGAAAGGTGAAGCTCGACGGTGCGCAGGCACTGGTTTACAGCCGTATTCGTCACAGCGATGCGGACAGCGATGTTTCCAGAACACGCCGCCAGAGAACCGTGATCGAGGCTTTGATCAAGAGCGCAAAGGGTGCGACCAAGGGCCAGCTTTTGAATGCGATCGACAAGCTGCTGCCCTACCTCGGCACCGATTGCCCGAAGAACAAGATCGTCAGCTATGCGGCACAGGCTCTCACCCAGGGCTGGATGGATTACAAAATCACCAATATCACCATGCCGGATGAAGAATGTCGTAAGGATGCGATGATCGACCACCAGTCGCTTTGGGTGGTGGATTATCCGCTTGCCGCACAAAAGGTGCAGACTGCCCTTTACGGCAAGAGCAATATTGAGCTGAGTGCAAACCGTGTTTCGGCGCTGGATTTTGTGCGCTATAATTCCGGCTACGGCGGCGGTTCGAGCGGCAGCTCCGGTGGCGGTTCCGGCAGCGGTTCCGGCTCCGGCAGCAGGGGAACGACCACTTATGCGACTACAGCTCCCTCTGCAGCGGTTGAACCGGAACCGACCCGCAGAAGCATTTTCCACAAGCCCGCAACAACGGCACCTGACGAAGAAAACGACAGCCCAGACGGCGGCAATGCGGCAGAGGAAACAGAGCCGCCGGTGCAGGACGAGGAAGAATAAAAAGAATCTGCCGTATGAAATAATAAATTAAAAAGAAAAACGGTGTCTATGTTGAAAAGACAGATTTGCCTTTCAACACGGACATCGTTTTTACAGGTCAGCAGATTTATTATGGAAAGAGAAGCGGATTTTTCAGTCATTGCAGGGCTGTTTAAGGGCATTATTTGCCTGCGAAAAATCGGTGATGATCATACGGATGTGGGCTTTTTGTTCCGGGGTCAGACCGCTTGCGTCAAGCTGTTCCCGGTTTTCACGCCCCAGCAGATAATCGGTTGAGACCCGAAAAAAGTCGGCTAATCGGGTCAGCATTTCAATAGAGGGCTGTATATTGTCGTTTTCCCAGTTGGAAATACATTGCTTGGAAACCCCCATGATTTTTGCAAATTCCACCTGATTGAATCCGCTCTGTATTCGCAGAGCTTTAATATTCTCGTTCAAGGTCTGCCCCATGAACTCACCTCAATATGACTATTTTTACAATACAATAGTAAAGTATGCATTGACAAACAAAAAATACTATTGTATACTAATAATAGTCAAAACGACAGCACATAAGAATCATTCGACGGAATATCTGAAAATATTTTGAAACATTTCGTCAAAATGTATTGACAAGGTGGCGATATAAGAGTATAGTGACAATCGCAAAACATTATGTGAGAATTATTGTTTTGCGTCAAATTTGAATTTTTAAGAGAAAGGCAGTATCGTGTTTAATAATCCCGGTGAAAAAATCAAAGTTTTAGCAAATATCTTCTTTTGGCTGGAAGCAGTTGCTTCCGTCATTTCCGCCTGTGTGATTTTCCTCATGAACGAGAAAAATGTATTTTTAGCATTGGGAATCGCAGTGGGCGGCGTTCCGGCAGCATGGCTTTTGAATGTTTTTCTTTACGGTATCGGGGAGCTGTTCCAAAATATTAATGATATTGCAAAGGAATATTATACGGAAAAACCAAGCACTGCCGAAGAAACGGTTCGCGGAGCAAAGCGGTCAAAAACGGTGAAGGTCGTACGCTACCGGAAAGACGATGCCGATGAAGCAATGCGCTATGCCGACAGCAAGTATCCGGAGGCAAAATATATCGACAGCCGCTATGCGGAAGTAAAATATCCGGAAGGTAAACATACCGACAGCCGCTATGCCGACGAAAGATATTTTGAAGGCAAGTATGTTGACGGTAAATATGTTGACGGCAAGTATGCTGATACCGGCTATTTCGGCGGCAAATATACCGACACCGTTCGCAGAGGGTTCGACGAATAAGCGCAAAATATCGGCAGATAAAAAGGGCTGTTACGAGGGGAACTTCGTAACAGCTTTTCTTATTGCTTCAGTTTTCTCTTGCCGCACGGCACGGGCTTTTATTTGCTTCCCCGTATCCGGTCTGCCAACCGCTGCATATCCCCGGGCAGGGGAGCGGTGAAGTGCATGGTTTCGCCTGTGACGGGGTGCGTGAGGTGAAGTGCGGCGCAATGCAGGGCGTGCCGGGTGATGCAGTCGGTGCTGCCGCCGTACATTTCATCGCCTGCGAGCGGTGCGCCGAGCGAGGCGAAATGCACCCGTATCTGATGCGTTCGTCCCGTTTCCAATGTAATATGTAACAGGCTGAGTCCGTCCTTTGTGCCGAGACTTTCCCAATGTGTTACTGCCGGTTCGCCGCCGTCACCGACAGCCCGAAGCGTTTTCATCGGGTCGGGTCGGATGATCGGTGCATCAATGGTGCCGTGACCCTTAAAGGTGCCTTCGGCAACGGCGATATATTCCTTTTCAAAGTTACCGGACAGCCTGGCGGCGGCGTGCTTGTTCAGCGAGCAGACCACCAGACCCGAGGTGTTTTTGTCCAGCCGCCCTGCGGCACGGAACACGCACGCCCGACCCTGTTCGGTCAGGTAGTACGCAACGGCGTTGGCGAGGGTATCTCCCTGATGGTTGTGAGTCGGGTGCATGGCAAGCCCGGCAGGTTTGTTGAGCACAAGGATGTCGTCATCCTCGTAAATCACATCAAAATCCGCTTTCACGGGTTCAACACTTGCACCGCCGTCCAACGGCATTTTTACGGTGAGTGTCATACCCGCTTTCAGGCGGTCGATCGAGCGCACCGGTACGCCGTCAGCCAGCATGGAGCCGGGGATCTGTTTGAGCGAACGCACAAGGCGGTAGGATAAGCCTGCCGCCTCACGCAAAAATTTTACAACCTTTTCGCCGTCATATTCACTTGTTACTTCAAAGGTGAGCGTTCGGTTCATGATACACCTGCTTTATTCCTGTTCGGCAAAAACAAACTGATTATCTGCCACTTTGCATTGATAGCTTTTGCCCTGTGTGACCTTGCCCTCTAACATCTGTTCCGACAGGCGATCCTCGATTTGGGATTGGATCGCACGCCGCAGCGGTCTTGCACCGTAGACCGGGTCGAAACCGGCATCGGCGATTTTTTGAATGGCATCGGGGTCAAAGGCGAGCGTAATGCCAAGCGATTTAATGCGTTCCGACAGCTGCGCCAGCAGCCGGGCGGCAATTTCCCGAATATCCTCCTGCGTGAGCTTGCGGAAAACAATGATGTCGTCAATGCGGTTGAGAAATTCGGGTCGGAAAGTGGATTTTAATTCACTCATCACATTTTCTTTGATTTTTTCGTCACTCAGTCCGGTGCTGCCCTGCGCACCGAACCCCAGGGCAGAGCCGCTGCCTGCGATCAGTTTTGCGCCGACATTCGAGGTCATGATGATAATGCAGTTTTTGAAATCGACCTTGCGCCCCTGTGAATCGGTCAGGATACCGTCATCGAGAATCTGCAGCATCATATTGAACACATCGGGGTGAGCTTTTTCGATTTCGTCAAACAGGATCACGGAATAGGGCTTGCGGCGCACCTTTTCGGTGAGCTGACCGCCTTCCTCGTAGCCGACATAACCGGGCGGTGAGCCGACTAAACGGGAAACCGTGTGCTTTTCCATGTATTCGGACATATCCAAACGGATCATGGCGTTTTCATCGCCGAACAGCGATGCGGCAAGTGCCTTGCAAAGCTCGGTTTTGCCCACACCGGTCGGACCCAGAAAGATGAACGATCCGGTCGGTCGCTTGGGGTCCTTCAGCCCGACCCGGCTGCGCCGAATGGCACGGGACACCGCCTGCACGGCTTCATCCTGCCCGACAATGCGGCAGTGCAGCTCATGCTCCATGTTCAGCAGCCGTTCGCTTTCCTCCTTGGTCAGGTCAACCACGGGGATGCCCGTCCAGCCGGAAACGATTTCGGCAATTTCATCGGCGGTCACTTCCCCTGCCATGCCGGAGCTTCGCTGCTGCCAGGCGGCTTTTTCTTCTTTCAGCGTTTTGTCCATCTCCCGCTTTTCATCCCGCAGTCCGGCGGCAAGCTCAAAGTTCTGCGCCGTGACAGCACTTGCCATCTCGTCCTCCAGCCCCTTGATTTTGCTTTCCAGCTCCTTCACTTCGGGTGGTGCGGAAAACGCACGCAGGCGCACTTTGGATGCGGCTTCATCCACTAAGTCAATGGCTTTGTCGGGCAGAAAACGGTCGCCGATGTAGCGCACCGACATTTTTACCGCCGCTTCCAGCGCTTCGTCCGTAATGCGCACCTTGTGATGTGCTTCGTATTTATCCCGCAGACCGATCAAAATCTGAACGGCTTCCTCTTCGCTCGGTTCCCCGACCGTTACGGGCTGAAACCGGCGTTCCAGAGCGGCATCTTTTTCAATGTGCTTGCGGTATTCATCCAGCGTAGTCGCTCCGATGACCTGCAATTCGCCCCGTGCCAGGGACGGCTTGAGAATGTTGGCGGCATCCACCGCACCCTCTGCGGAGCCTGCCCCGATGAGCGTGTGCAGCTCGTCAATGAACAAAATGACATTTCCGTTTTTCTTTACTTCGTCCAGAGCGGTTTTGATGCGTTCCTCAAAGTCACCCCGGTATTTTGTGCCGGCAACCATACCCGTCAGATCCAGAGACACGATGCGCTTTCCGCTGAGTGTGTCCGGCACTTCGCCGGCGGCGATTTTCAGCGCAAGCCCCTCGGCTATGGCGGTTTTGCCGACACCCGGTTCACCGATCAGGCACGGATTGTTTTTCGTGCGGCGGCTGAGAATCTGAATGACCCGTTCAATTTCTTTTTCTCTGCCGATGACCGGGTCGATTTTGTGGTCACGGGCAAGCTCTGTCAGCTCTCTGCCGAACTGGTCAAGGGTAGGCGTTTCGCTTTTTTCACCCGGCTTTCCGCCCGGCTTGGCGGCAGTCTGTTTGCCCGGTGCGCCGAGGCTTTTCACCGTGTCGCTGAGAATGTCCGAGGGCGATGCGCCCAGTCGTTCCAGCAGATTGACGGCAACATTCGAGCCTTCCTTGATCAAAGAAATCAGCAGATGCTCGGTGCCGGTGTAGGCGTGCCCCATGGAGCGTGCCGCTTCCAGAGCCAGCTCGATGATATATTTAAGCCTTGGCGTAAAATCCGAGGGCATGAGAACCGTTTGGGTGCCGATGCCGACGGTGGTTTTCAACAAGCCTTCCACGGCTTCGGCGGTGATGCCCCTGCCGTTGAGTGCCGCCGAGGCGACACCGCCATCCACCTTCAGCAGACCGACGAGCAGATGCTCACTGCCCACATAGGTGTGCCCCATGTTTTCGGCAGATTCGATCGCATTGTTAAGGGCTTCGTTGGCTTTTTCCGTAAAACCGGTAAAGCTGTACATAAACATTCACTCCTTCCGAATGGGCTGTGTCAGCCGAGTGCTTCCCGCACAGCCTTGGCACGCAGGGCATCCCGCTGCGATGCTTCCAGATTCTTTCCTTCTCTTGCGTTAATAGTGGCAGGCTGCATATCCACAAACAGTTCGCCGATTTTTTCAGTGGGGATGTCGAACAGCCCCTGCGCCGCTCCCATGCGCACCAAAGAAGCCAGGTTCATAAATTCCTCACAGCTGAGCAGTCGGGCTGATTTTAATATGCCCAGAGAGCGGTATACTTTATCCTCCCAAACGGGATTATTCAACATTCTTTCCCGCATGGCAAGCTCCTGCACCACCAACTGCTGCGTGATGGATTTCAGGTTGTCGATTGCGGTTTTTTCGCTGATGCCGAGCGTGACCTGATTGCTCAGCTGGTACAAATCCCCGTTGGGCGAGGAGCCTTCGCCGTAACAGCCCCGAATGATCAGACCGAGTTTGGATACAGTGGCGGCGATTTTAGCGATCTGACCGCTGCGCCCGAGACCCGGCAGGTGAAGCATGACCGAGGCACGCATGGCGGTGCCGAGATTGGTCGGGCATTGGGTGAGGTAGCCGATGCGCTCGTCAAACGCAAGCGGCAGGTGAGCGGAGAGAACATTGTCGATTTTGTCGGCTCGTTCATAAGCGGAATCCGGCGCAAGACCGGCTTCCATGACCTGAATACGCACATGGTCTTCTTCACACAGCATGATGCTTACCGATTCATCGTCACTCAGCAGCAGGGCGTGACCGGCACCGCCGGTAAACTCGGGGCTGATGAGGTGACGCTCTGCCAAAGATATGGTCTGCGCACGGGTAAGAGATTCCATTTCAATGAAGCTCAATTCGTCCTGTGTGCTGCCGAGCAGGGCATCCCGCACCAGCTCGTTCACTTGCTTTTTTCCGGCGGAATCGAGCTTCGCCGGAAACGGGTATTCCTCCAGATTCCTTGCCAGACGCACACGGGTGCTGATAACGACCTGACTTTTTTCGCCGTTGTTTTTATACCATTTGCTCACGGTGTTCACTCCTTCCTCAGCCGTTTTCCAGGGCTTTGATTTCGTCACGCAGTTTGGCGGCCTGCTCAAATTCCTGCGCCTGAACGGCTTGCTCCAGCTTGTTTTTCAACAGCTCGATGCGTTCCTCTCTGGTCGGTTCACGCTGCACCTCGGGCTTGACATCAATGCGCTTGCCGCTGTGCATCACACGGCCGTGGATGCGTTCTAAGGACGGCTTGAGCTTGTCGTAAAAGGTGCGGTAACATTCGGCACAGCCGAGCTTGCTTTCACGCACAATGTCGTGGAACGAGTTGCCGCATTTCGGGCAGCGTGTCACCGCCGCAGAACCGATGGCTTTCCGGTTGATATCCCCGAGCAGATCACCGAAAAAGTCGCTCAGGCTCAGCGGAGCAAAGCCGGAAAACATATCGGTGTAGCCCAGCTCGTTGGCACAGGCACTGCACAGATGGTGCTCGGTGGTTTCACCGTTCACCACACGCTTGATGTGGGTGGTCGCTTCGGAACGATTGCAATTTTCACACAACATAACATTTCCTCCTGTTTCCTTTTATTCTAATGTTTGCATCAGCATCTGTTTGAGAATGACAGCCCGAACGGCATCCCGCTGCTGCGGCGTGACTGCACGGTAGCAGCCGTCACTCATGGCGGCGAGCATGATTTTTGCGTTTTCCACCGACAAAATGGAGGCGTGGTTGAGGTTGACGATGTGCGCCTTGGCACTTTTTTCGTCGATCGCCGAACCAATGGCATTGACGGCGTGCATGACAACGGCGTTCGGTGTGTTGTAGTTGGCACGGGTGATGCGGATGTAGCCGCCGCCGCCCCGTCGGCTTTCGACAATGTAACCGTGTTCGGGTGTGAAGCGGGATGCGATCACATAATTGATCTGGCTCGGCACGCAGCCGATCATCTGCGCCAAATCGTTTCGCTTCATCTCGGCACTTCCGCCGTCCTGTTCAATCATATCCAGAATGAGCTGTGCAATATGATTACTGATGTTCATATTTTGTCACCTCAGTTTGACTTTGACTATCTTTGACCTTGACCATAGTCTACTTCCTTTTTGACTTTTCGTCAAAGGTCAAAAAAGGTCAAACACAGCTGAATATCAAAGAAAAATTCAAAATATCTCTTGTTTTCTCAAAATTGCTTTTGTTTTCTTTGATTTTCACATTTCGTTGAAACACAATAAAAAACCGTATCGAAAGTGCGGAGCTTCCGATACGGCCTTTCAACAGGAGTTATTTTTTGCAATAGGTCAAACTTTTATTCGGCGTAGATGCCTCTTTTTTTCAGCAGAACGGCAACGCCGAGGGAGAGCATGAGGGTGACTGCGGCCACGCTGACAGCGGAATAAGAAATACCGGTGTCCGGGCTGGTGCCGTCGGTGTTCTGAACGGGCTTTTCGTTGTCAACAGCCGGTTTGTCGGCGGGTTTTTCGGTCGGTTTGTTGTCAGGCTTGAAGAGAATGCCGTTGACCCATTGAATGAAGTCGCTTGAGGTGATGGAGTTGATGATGCCGTCGTATTGGATGCCAAGCTCCTCAAACTTTTCATAAAGGGCATCCGCATAGGCTGCCATGTCGGTGAAATCCTCCACACGGGGCAGACCGAGGGCTTCGTTGATGTCATTGAGAGAATCCTTGATTTCTTTCAAATCCACCGAACCGAGCAGCTTCATAATGGCGGTGACAACATCGGTCTTGCTGAAGCCGGGGTCAATTTCGGAAACGGACTCACGGCTGGGATCCTCACGCTGCGGTTGGGAACCGTCTTCCGCAGGGGCGGCAAAGGAGCACAGCGCCATGCTCAGGCACAGCACGACCGCCAGCAGCAGGCTCAACCATTTCTTTTTGTTCATGTGCATCTTTCCTTCCTTGAGATGTGTTTTTCGTCTTTCGACAAGGCTATGCTAACACTCTTTTTCAAGCGGGTCAATGCAAAAAACATGGCAGAAAAGGAAAGAAAAACCGCTTATTAAGGCAATACCGCACAATTCAAAGTGCACGGATTGCGAAGTAAGATTTTTCCTCAGATTGCTCAAAAATTTTGCAGACATACTTTCGTATTTCAAGGAATTTTGGGGCAATATGACGGAATAATCGTGCACCTGAATTGTGCGGTATTGCCTTAAATCAAAAAACTTTTTCGGTTTTGGTGAACATTCCGTGGATGTATCGGTGCTCGGCTCCCCGAATCCCGTTTGAACCGACTGTGATCACCGTGCCGCCGTTGAAGCCGGGCTGAAAGCCGGAGCCTTTGCCGACTTTTAAGGTGTAGGTCAGGCGAACACCGTCATACACAACGGAAAAATTGTTCATGTGCTCATGACCGCAAAAAACAAAAGGAATGTTTCCTGCTGCTTTTATCCCTTCAAAAAATCCGAGTTCTTTGGGTGAGCCGTCCGGATTCCGGTGGCAGCAAATGTGTTCAAAAGCACGCCCGCTTGCACCGGATCCGTCACGCCACTTTTTGTTTTTTTCATCCCATGCGTCATCATAGGCATATTGATATTGCGCAAGCGGAATGTGACCGAACACGGACACCTCTGCCTGCCCGTTTGAGAGCGCCTTTGCGTCCTGTGCCGCCCGGGCGATCCACTGCTTTTGCTTTTCAATGTCGTGGTCGGTTTGTGTATCCGTAAAAATCAGGGATTCTACCAGACGGTTTTCCTCCGTAATGTTGACCACATAATTCCCTTCACCCATCGCCGGGTCGCCTTTTTTCAGCAGACAGTATGAACTTTGCTGTAAGTGTTCGGCTAAAAAATTGCGGTCGCAGTTTGACTCGGCGTCGTGGTTGCCGAACATCGGCGCCCACGGGATCCGAAAGCTGTCCATCAGGGTCGTGAAACGGTCAACGGAAAGGCGTGTTGAGGCGCCGCACACCATATCCCCCGTTACGGTGATGAGGTCGGGCTTGACCTGCTGCACCAAACGGCGAATGGTGCGTGCAGCGGGGATCGCCAGCAGGGTGCGGATATCGTAATCAGAAAAATGCGGGTCGGTAATATTCAGAATAATAAAATCTTTATCCTTTTCTTTTTTCAGCACAGCGGTTTGCACCGGATGATCCGGGTCAAAAATTTCATCCGACACCGTGCCGGTGAATCGGGTGTTTTTGATTTCTTTTTGGTGCGAAAAAGCGTGCAGAAAGCGTGAGAGCGGAAGCATAAGGATTCTCCTTTTCCGGTTGACAAATTTTACTTTTGTGATACGATAAACAGGTAGACTTTTGAAACGGAGTGTGAAGCATATGTGCAAAAAAGGCGATCGTTATAACAAAGAAGATTTTGTTCAGATCCCTCTTGAGCCGAAGGAGGACGGAGATATTCGGATCATGTCCTTTAACCTGCGCTGCAGTGATGTCAACGGTGTCAAAATGAAGGACCGCTGCAATTTGGCGGTGAAGTTCCTCTTGCAGGCACAGGCGGATACCGTCGGCGTGCAGGAAGCGACCCCCGAATGGATGAAGGTGCTGTCCGAGGGCTTGCCGGAATACGGCTATGTCGGTGTCGGCCGTGACGGAGGAGATAAAGGCGAATATTCGGCGGTGTTTTATCTGAAAGAGAAATATACCGTGCGGGACAGTGGTACTTTCTGGCTTTCCGAAACACCTGAGGTCAGCTCCTACGGCTGGGATGCGGACTGCAAGCGTGTCTGCTCTTATGCTTTGCTGGAGAACAAACAAAACGGTACCCGCTTTGTTCATGTCAATTCGCATTTTGATCATGTCGGTGCCGTTGCGCAGAAGAACGAAGCGGAAATGGTGTCCGCTTTTATGCGTGAAAAATTCGGCGATGATCCCAAGGTGTTTACCGCCGATATGAATGTTTTGCCGGACAGCGAGCCGTATCGCATTATGACTTCTTTGCTGCAGGATGCTTCACTGACCGGTAAGGACAGCGTGAAGTACGGTACATACCATGACTGCAAGCCGCAAAAGATGAAAGAGCATACGATCGACTATGTGCTCTATACGGGCAAATGGGAACCGGCGCACTACCGCACAGTCACCGTCGGTGTGGACGGACGCTTTGTGTCGGATCACTTCCCGATTTATGCGGATATGAAGTTGAAATGATTGTAGCAAAAGTCAACCGTTTTCGCAATACTTTTATTATAATACCATACAATAGTATATAGGTTGACGGCTGCCGAGTAAATCTGAAAACAAAAAACATAAAACGGTATTTGTGCATTGAAAGAACGGACTTTCAAACGCAAATACCGTTTTTGCTTTCATGTCATGGCGGCACGCTGTCAGGATGCTTTTTGGCGAAGGCGAAGTCGGTCGGCGATCATGGCGATAAATTCACTGTTGGTCGGTTTGCCCCGTGTGTTTTGAATGGTGTAGCCGAAATAGGAGGAAAGCACATCGACATCGCCCCGGTCCCATGCAACCTCGATGGCGTGGCGGATCGCTCTTTCGACCCGGGAGGAAGTGGAGCGGTAGGTTTTGGCAACGGTCGGGTACAGGATTTTGGTTACGGCGGAAATCATCTCGGGATCCTCCACCGAAAGCCGAATGGCGGTGCGCAGATACTGATACCCCTTGATATGCGCCGGTACGCCGATTTGGTGCATGATTTCACTGATGACGCTGTCCAGCGAATTGTCTGCTGCGGCGACCTGCGCTGTTATGTTCGACTGACCGCTGCGGCTCCGAACGGTCAGTTGTTTGATTCGCTGTGCGAGGGTTTCGGGATCGAACGGTTTAATAAAATAGTAGTCAGCACCCGCAGAAAGTACCTCCTGCTGAAGGGCATCGCTGTCCGCACCGGAGAGGATCAGAACAAGGGGTCTTTTTCTGTCTTGAACGGCGGGCAGAGCCTTCAGCACACCGACTGCGTCCAAATGCGCCATGAAGGCATCCATCAGCAGCACATCCGGCCGGTATTCTTCTATGACCGAAAGCACAACGGAACCGTCTTTTGCCGTCAGCTTTACTTCAAAGCCTTCCCGGCGAAAGATTTCCGCACAAAGTGCTGCATAATCGGATTTGTCATCTGCGAGTAGAATTTTTGTTTGCTTTTCCATTTTCTATTACCTCCGTGTTTTTCGGTAACTTCATATTACCATAAAATGACATTTTTGGCAATAGTTTTTATGGAAAAACTTGAAAAAATTACATTTTTTACCATTTCATAGCAAGGTAATCCTGAAACCGCTAAAATATTATTACCATTATATGCGTTTTTTCATGCTGCATTGCGGCTTGCGGTTCGTGCAAGCTGCCTGGCGGTGTTCACCATGTTTTCCGCAAAGATCGCATAACCCTGTTCGGGATCGTTGACAAAAACATGGGTAACGGCACCGACTAATCTGCCGTTTTGCAGAATCGGGCTGCCGCTCATCCCCTGAACGATGCCGCCTGTTTTTTCAAGCAGGCGTTCGTCCGTGATGCGGATGACCATGTTTTTTTCACTGGATTCCGCCCGAAAGAATCGGGTGATTTCAATGCTGAATCGCTGCGGACCACTGCTGTCCACGGTGGCAATGATCTGTGCTGCGCCGGTTGAAACTTCGGTTGTCAGCGCAACCGGAACACGCTTTGCCGTTTCCGGCACCTCATTCACCGTGCCGTAAATACCGCTGGAGCAGTTGAGCTGCACGGGACCGATTACTTTTTTGTGAAAAAAGCCGCATAATTCACCGGGCGTTCCCGATGTTCCTTTAATGCAGCCGCGCACCTCGGCATGAACCATTTCACCTTCTCTGACCGGCATAACGCCGCCCGTGTCGCTGTCGCAAATAGCATGACCCAAGCCGGCCACAATACCGCTGCCCGGGTCGGTGAAGGTGACGGTGCCCACACCGGCGGTTGAATCTCTCACCCAGATACCGATGTGGTACTGGCCGTCATTCGACAGCGCGGGGGAGATCACACCGCTTTTCCTGTTGCCGTTACGGTAAAAGATTACCTTCATTTTTTTGCCCTTGCCGTTTTTGACGAGCTCGGCAAGCTGTGCGTTGGAGGTGACCCGAACACCATCCAGCTCCCGGATGATGTCGCCTTGCCTGATGCCGGCCTTCTTTGCCGGGGTTATTGAGCCATCCGCTCCGTCAACCGAACTGATTTGCGTGACAAGAACACCATCTGTGAATAATCGCAGCCCGAACGCTTCGCCGCCGGGAATGACATATTCACGCGCAACGATTTCTACGGTTGCGCTTTTGACGGGGATAGTGTCAAACAGCTTGAGCTGGGCATGATATTGCTTTGTGCTCTCTTCCGCTGCTGTCAGCTCAACGGGAGTGTCACATTCGCAGCGAAAAATCGGCGTGCCTGTGTTCAGGCTTGCCAAATCGGTTGCTGTGTAACGGTCGGGCACAAAACGGTCGCCATACCAAACTAACAGAAAGAGCGGAATACTCAAAATAAAACCGATGATGCTCACGGCCTTTATTGCTTTCTGCATCCTGCACCTCCGTGAGTTTTTGAGCCGCAAGGTTAATTTGCGCAGTTGCTTCGGATTTAATCTGTTAATTTTCACCAACAGCAAAACACGCGGGGGCGTGTGAAAAAAAGTCGAAAAAAGGTAAAAAAAGTGTTGACAGGGGAGGACGGGATGTGATAAGATAGCGAAGCACTCGAAAGAGGGCAGAGAAAACGGGCTGAAAAAAGCCCGAAAAAAATTCTCAAAAAAGTGTTGACAACGGCA
>JAZUJI010000052.1:0-4505 GCA_045642685.1 Acutalibacteraceae bacterium
ACAGGAAGCACCTCAAAATACCCCAAAGAATCAGATAAATAATAAAATTGTAAAGGAGCATCATTCAAATGAAAATCAGTAAAGCGGTCGGTATTGACCTGGGTACAACAAATTCGGTTATCTCTATGGTGGGAAAAGATAATAAAAGCATTATTTGCAGAACGGACAAAAGAGGGCAAAAAACATTCCCGTCTGTTTTATTTTATGATAAGAGATCATCGGAATTCAAAGTCGGCAGAACTGCCTTTAATGCCAGAGGAACGGCGAATGATCCGATCGTTTCCATCAAAAGTCACATGGGTGACAGCAGCTATACGGTTACGACCGGCGGAAAAACAATGACACCGATCGAGGTTTCCGCAGAGATTCTTCGGAGCATGAAAAACGAAATGCAGGAACAGCTTTCCGCCACACCCGGCTATGAGAACTATGTTGTGGATCGTGCCGTTATCACGATCCCCGCTTATTTTGGTTCCAATGCGAGGGAGGCTACAACCAAGGCAGGTGAGCTTGCCGGTTTACAGGTTGAGTTTACGCTTCAGGAGCCAACATCGTCTGCGCTGTATTATTGCCAAAAGAGTGGTATCGAAAGCGGTATATTCATGGTTTATGACCTTGGCGGCGGAACCTTTGATGTTTCAATCGTTCAATATGCCGACGGTGATCCTCATGTGGTGGGAATCGCCGGTGATAATTATTTGGGCGGCGACAATTTTGATGCTGCTTTGGCAAAGCATCTTTTGAAGCTTCTGCAGGAGGATGAAGAATCCGGTTATGCACTGGATTTGGATATTCATAATAATCCCGAGGATAAGAGAAGCTTTCAGCGGTTGAAGCTGGTTGCCGAAAATATCAAAAAGCAGCTGAGCTTTGAAGATGAGTATTATGTTGAACATTCCGGTATCTTCAATGACAAAAACGGGGCTGCGGTCAATTTGGACGCAACGATTACAAGAGCTGAATTTGAAGACCTCATCAGACCGTTACTGATATCAACGCTTGATGAATGCCGCAAAGCGTTGGCAGAGGCTGAGGAGAAATTCGGAATCACATTGGATAAAATCGACGGTGTCCTACTTGTCGGCGGTTCAACCCATGTTCCGCTTGTATCACAGATTATTGAAGAAACCTTCACAAATCCGTCTTTGCCGCTGCACACAAAGCTTCCGAAGCCTCTCATTGATGACCCGGATATGGCGGTCGGCTACGGTGCTGCGATCGCAGCATCCGGCTTGGGTATCATTGAGCTGCCGGGTGAAGGCGAGCTGAAGAACGAGGACGGTGTTTTCGTTTCTCCGCAAATCATGCCTGCCAACGGCTATGGCGGTGAATCTACGGTAACCGGTCAGCTTCATGCACATAACGGTTCGCTGCCGGAGGCTATTACAGCCACGGTTATTAACGAAGCTCAAAGCTTCCGTGAAGAATATCCTGTTGCAGCGGACGGAAAATTTGTTTTTGACGGCTTGATCGCCGAAAACGATCCGGAAATGTACCATTGTGTTTTTGAAGCCGGCGGCAGTGTAATTGCCGAATGTGATTTTGATGCTTATCCCTCTGAAAACACACACAATATCCCCGTTACGCTTTCGAGGAATTATTATTTGCAGGTGTTTGATGAACAGACCGAAACCAAAAAGCTTCAGTTGTTGATGGAATGTGGACTTGAATTGCCGATCACACGCGAGTTTACATTTAAGACAAACAGCAGCAACCGTTTTTTTGCGAATTTTAATTTCTTTGAAGAAAACAAGGAGCTGAAATCAGTTTCCATGGATTTTGCAAACCCGGTCGCTCCCGGCACATCCATTCGTATGTATCTTTCCTGCAACAAAAAATCAATTTTTTCCGGATATGCGGAATCGATGGACGGAACAAAGGTTGATTTTGAATTTAAGGCTTCGGAAATGCCTCCGCTGCCGGAGATGACGGATGTCGAAAAAGCGATCAAGGATGCCTTTGATTCGATTGAAGATTCCGAACTGGGCAAAGGTAAAAAGCTGATTCAGCAGCAGAAAGTGAAGCGTCTTGAAGAAGAGATCCAGGAAGCGATCGGTGAGGGCGATGCTGTGAAAGCAAATGACAGATTAGAAAAACTCCAGGAAATCGGTCAGCACAATAAGCCCAAAGAACAGCAGCTTACACCGGAAAAAAGTGCTTTTATGGCGGATGTTGATGCCGTAATCTCTTTAAATAACAGTCTGAATCGAAAAACAGGTGCCGTTGATTACACGAATGAAATCAACGACGCAATGGAAAGAGGCTTAAAAGCATACGACAACGAGGATCAGGATGCGCTGACCTTTGCGCATGAGAAGCTGAGCAAAATCAAAGAGGCGATTCATCATGAACAACCGGATGGCAATCCCGGTCAGCAGGAAGCGCAGGAAGCATGGATGGAGTGGATGCAAATTGCAGTTTTTGCATTGAATTGTATCGACAATGCGCTGCAAAAGGATGATCTGACTGCCTCATTCAAGGAGAAGTATTTAAGACCGGAGGATGTGGCTGCCGATCGCAACCTGTTGAACCGTCTTGGCAACGAGCTGTATCAGTGTCATCCGGAAAAGGATGAGGTCGAATCAAAGTATAAGACTCAGATTTTACCGATTGCCAAGAAGTGGCTTGAAATTTGCCAGCTTTGCGGTGTTCCGACCTCGGGAGTAAACTTGTGAGTTTGATATAGGAGGAACTGAAAATGCAGTGTCCGATTTGTAATTATGAAATTCCCGAAAAAGTGTCGGTTTGTCCGCAATGTCATGCGAATCTGTCCGAATATATGATGGTGTACTATCGGCCGGATGCACTGTTCAACGAAGCTTTATCCGAAATCAGGCGTGAGCACTATGATAAGGCGGAAGAATTGCTGTCGCTTGCATATTCTTACCGGCCCGGCGACCGATCGTTGACCTATACGCTGGCAAGGTGCGCCGCATTGAACGGTAATCATAAAAAGGCGGCGGATTTGGTTTTGGAGCTGATGGAAGCGGATGAGGAGAATGAAATGCTGCCGGAAGTGTTTGTGAAAGAAAGTGAACTGGCTGCTATTCAACGAGAAAAAACAGGTGACTGAATTTTCTAGGATCGAATGCTGCAAAATCTTTTTCAAAACCGTAAAGTTTACAAATAAATCTGCGAACGACCAATAATGAATGGAGTGGAACGGATGAATCCGCATTATCGAAATCTGTTTGAATACCTCGGTGCGCCGACTTCGTTGACACCGAAGGATCTGAATACCCATATTCGTATGCAGGCGCATTTGACAGAAGAAGAACGAAATACCAGCAGCCGCACATTTATGAATGTGGAGAATAAACTGACAAGCGAATTGGAAACTTGCCGGTATAAGCGTCCTCTGCCGCGGACAGAACCGACCGAATACAAAGAATTTTGCAAGACGGTTTCCGGTTCAGCAGCAGAGCCGATGCCGTATCGCTTTTTCTCCGCTGAATATAAAGCAATGTTCGATGAATTTGGTATGGACGGTCAGGCAATCAATCGCTCGATATGCGGACTCTCGGACGGATGGAGGGTTCAGGCATGGGCGGCATGGTATTTGCATCTTGCTGTGAATGCAGAAACAGATGACCCTCAAATGGCTCCGATTTTATGGGAAACGGCATATAAACTTTATCAGCAATTTTTTGCTAAGTGCAAGGTTGAGGAAAGCTATACATATTCTTATCAAACGGAAAGTGAAAAGCAGGAGCTGTGCATCCGTGCCTGGGATGGTTTTCTGCAAAATCAGATTGAAAATATTAAGAAACGCCGAACGCAGTTTCTTAACATCCAGAATGTTTCGGCGGCGGATGCTTGCCTGGAAGCATTGAAGATTCTTGATAAAGAAAGCTATGCTTCCGTTATGGAAAATGCGCTGCTTCCGGTCATTCGTGCCATACAGGGCGCTGACACTTTATCGGGCGCAATGTCCGTCTATTTTGAGTGTTCCGAAGATATTCGCAAAACAGATCAAAACAGTGAACTGAAAAGTGCGCTGCTTCATGCGATGAAAGCGGAGCTTGAACGGGCAGGAGCTGTTTTTGAACCTGTACCGGATGTACTCAGGTGCATGGAATTGCTGAACACATTTCAACTGGCTCAGACGGCGGATGGTGTTTTGAAGATCGATACAGATTTATTCTATCAGGCGTTGGCATCCTATGTTCGCATTGTCCTCAATGAAGAAAAATCATCGGTCGAAATGACATCATGCGCCTGCGAAATGGTTGCGATCGGCAATGTTGCGGAAGATTTGGCGTTTGACAACAGCGGCGCAAAACGGGATATAGTTGCACAGCTGGCGCTTATGCTTTATGTGAAACGCCGGGCAAGTCTGATGAGAAGTATGTCCGCACAAGAGGGAAGGACATTTGGCGAAGAGATTCTTGCATTTGCAAAGAAAATGGGTTACGGAAAGCCGAACGGCGGCAATATACTCGAGAGTGCCATTCCGGCTGCGGCGGTTATTTTGCGTGAAATTGAAGTCGGGGGCCAAGCGGTCT
>JAZUJI010000053.1:0-20150 GCA_045642685.1 Acutalibacteraceae bacterium
GAGCGTAAAAGAATTTGACGATTTGACCGACCGGGCAGATGAGATCTTTTCGATTTGCACAGACATTCTGGCTTTCCAAAAGGACATAGAGGAACAAAAAGCGGATATTGTCCGCATACAGGCGCAGCGGGATGCGCTGGAACCGTGGCGGAGTTTGGATATTCCGCTGAAAAATATCGCTACAGCCGGAACCCGTCTGCAATTTTATTCTCTGCCGGATTTGCGAAGCCGGGAGGAAATCCTCACCGCTCTTGCGCAGCAGGCACCGCAGGCGCAGGCGGTGGAGATCGAAATCATCCATGCCGACAAAATTCAAACCTGTTTTGCCGTCTGGTCGCATGAAAGCTGTGCCGATGAAGTTGAAACGGCATTGCGCACAATGGGTGCAAACCGTCCGCCGGAAACCTTTTCGGAATTACCGGTGCAGCGCATGGAAAAATACGCCCGGCGTATCCGTGAGGATGAAGAAAAAATCATCCGGGATACCGACGGTATTACGGCGTTGGGTGACCGGCACGGTGACATCGAATTTGTTATTGATTATTTCACCATTCGCAAAGAAAAATATGAGGCGCTCAATCACCTTGCCGTAAGCGAACGGTGTTTTGTGCTCAGCGGTTATATTCCCGAACGGGATGCAGACAGGCTCAAGGCGCAAATCGAAAAGGACTACTACGCAGTGGTCACGCTGTCAGAGGTATCCGAGGAGGACGATGCGCCGATCCTTCTGGAAAACGGTTCCTTTTCCGCTCCGGTGGAATCCATTACCGAAATGTATTCCATGCCGTCGAACAAGGATGTTGACCCGAACCCGGTCATGGCGTTTTTCTACTATGTGTTTTTCGGCTTGATGCTCTCCGATGCCGGTTACGGCTTGATCATGGTGATTGCCATGCTGATTGCAAAGAAAAAGCTGAAGCTGGAAGAAAAAATGAAAAAGACGGTGGATATGTTCCTCTATTCGGGCATTGCCACGGTTTTTTGGGGCGTGATGTTCGGCAGCTACTTCGGCGATATTATCCCCGTGATCTATTCCAACTTTCTTCATAAGCCCGCACCCAGACTGTATGTATGGCTTGAACCGGTGAATGACCCGATGACACTTTTGCTCTACTGCTTTTTGTTCGGTATCATTCATCTGTTTGTCGGTCTCGGCGTTCGGTTTTACCAGCTCTGGAAAGAGGGCAAGAAGCTGGATGCGATTTGCGACACGGTTTTTGTGTATTTGCTTATTACCGGTGTTGCACCCATCGGCGCAAGTCTTGTGACGAACATTCCGGCTGTGTTTCTGACAATCGGCAAGTATCTGGCTTTGGTCGGCGCACTCGGTGTTGTGCTCACCTCCGGCCGTTCGTCGAAAAATATTCTCGGCAAGCTCGGCGGCGGTTTGTACGGACTCTACAACACAGCTTCCGGCTATCTGGGTGACATCCTTTCCTATTCCCGTTTGCTGGCTCTCGGGCTTTCGACCGGCGTTATTGCTTCGGTGTTCAATATGCTCGGTACCCTGCCGAGTAACCCCGTGGTCAAAGCAATTTCGCTCACGATCGTTTTCTTTGTCGGTCACACGGTGAACATTGCCATCAATTTGATCGGCACCTATGTCCACACCAATCGACTGCAATATGTCGAGTTTTTCTCAAAATTTTACGAGGGCGGCGGCAGAAGCTTTACACCGCTTTCGGTCAATACAAAATATTTCAAATTTACGGAGGAAAAAAACAATGGCTAATCTCGGTACTGCATTCGCAATTTTCGGTGCTGCTCTGGCGGCAATTCTTTCCGGTATGGGTTCGGCAAAGGGTGTCGGCCTTGTCGGTGAGGCAGGTGCAGGTGTTATCACGGAGGATCCCTCAAAGTTCGGCAAGGTGCTGATCATGCAGATCCTTCCCGGCACACAGGGTCTTTACGGCTTCCTGACGGCGTTCCTGCTGTTGGTCAAAATCAATGTTCTCGGCGGTAATTATC
Organism: Acutalibacteraceae bacterium; assembly: GCA_045642685.1. Taxonomy (GTDB): domain Bacteria; phylum Bacillota; class Clostridia; order Oscillospirales; family Acutalibacteraceae; genus UBA8612. The sequence goes on from JAZUJI010000053.1 coordinate 1,969, forward strand.
AGCCGCTTTCCACCTCAACGGGTCTGATGCTGCTGGCGGCGTGCCTTCCCATTGCGATCGTCGGTTATTTTTCCGCTATCGCACAGGGGCGTGCTTCGGCGGCAGGTGTCGGCGTTATTGCCAAGCGTCCCGAACAGAGCGGTAAGTCCATTACCATGGCGGCAATGGTGGAAACCTATGCGGTTCTTACGCTCCTCATCTCTCTGCTTGCCATCGTCCGCATCACCGACATCGCTTTATAAGCGGGAGACTGAGGATGGACGGTTTAACAAAAATCATTGAAAAGATTCAGTCGGAATCGCAGCAGCGCTGTGACGAGGTGATTGCGCAGGCAGAAAAAACGGCGCAGGAAACGGCGAGAAATGCGGCGGCTGAATTGGAAGAACTGCATCGCAGAAACGAGGAAAACTCGGACGAAAAAGCCAAAGCGGTGGTGGTTCGTGCGCTTTCTTCGGTGCAGCAGCAGAAAAAGCAGGCAATTCTCAAAGCAAAATCACAGACGATCTGCGAGGCGATCGAACAGGCGCAGTCTGCTTTTCTCCATATGCCCGACAAGGAGTATTTTATGGCTTTATCGGCATTGATCAAAGCCAACCGTCAGCCGGGCGAGGGCGTGCTGCATCTGAACGAACGGGATTTGCGCCGTGCACCGGGTGCGTTCCTTTCAAAGCTGGATGGAATCACCCTTTGTAAAGAGCCGGCAGATATTCCCGGCGGATTTATTCTGGTTTACGGTAATATTGAAATCAACGGCACGCCCGAGGCATTGATTGCCGAAAAGCGGGAAGAGCTGACGGAAATCGTGAACCGTATGCTGTTTGAAACCGAAACAGACAGCGGGAAGAATTGATGAAAGGATGCGGTGCAGCTTGCTTCCATGCGGCTGTATGGCAGGTGCTTGAATGAACGAGCTACATTTTGCTTATGCGGTGGCACGCATCCGCTGTAATGAGCTGAATCTGCTCACTTCGGCAGATTTTGAACAGCTTATTTCAGCGCAGGATTATAAAAGTGCCGCTGCGTTTCTTAACGACAAGGGTTGGGAATTGGACGAAAAAAGCGACAGCAATGCGAATGCGTTCACACGGAAAAGGGAAGAAACCTGGCGGTTGATACAAAGCTCTCTGGACGATGTAAGTGTTTTGAACAGCGTTGTTGTGTTTCATGATTTTCACAACTTAAAAGCGGCGTTGAAAGGCAAATTCACCGGGATCGATGCACGAAAATACCGGCTTTTTCCCTGCGTTGCCGATTCGGATGAGCTTTTTCAGGCGGTGGACGACCACCGGTTTGACCGGCTGCCCGACTTTCTGCGGGGAAGTGCGCAGGAGGCTTACGATGTTCTGGTGCAGACGGGCAACGGTCAGCGGGCGGATTGCGTGCTGGACTGTGCCGCATTGCGTACCTCGCTTGCTATGGCAAAGCAAAGCGGCAGTTCCATGCTGGTAACGCTTGCCGAAACCACGGCAGACGGTGCCGATGCAAAGTCGGCTTTACGCTGTTGCCGCACCGGCAAGGACGAAAGCTTTATCCGGCAGGCGTTGAGCGGCTGCGGAAAGCTCGATTCATCCGCTCTTGTTCGTGCCGCTTTGAGCGGTACGGAAGAAATCGCTCAGGTGCTTGAGCTCGGCGGTTATCCGCTTTTGGCGCAGAGCCTGCTGACGGACTCGGTCGGTTTTGAAAAGCAATGTGATGATGCACTGCTTGCTGTTTATCTGCAGGCGAAAAACCGGGCGTTCGGCATTGAACCGATCGCCGCATATTATCTGGCTTGTGAGTCACAGATCAAAAATGTGCGCATTATCCTAAGCGGAAAGCTCAACCGTTTATCGCAGCAGGAAATTGAGAGGAGAGTGAGAGGTCTGTATGTATAGGATTGCGGTTATCGGCGATTCCGACAGCATTTACGGCTTTGCTTCTCTCGGAATTGAAATTTTTCCGTGTACAGCTCCTCAGGAGGCGGCAAATCTTTTGCGCCGTCTTGCTCAGGAGGAATATGCGGTTATCTATATCACCGAAGCACTTGCTTCGCAGATCCCGCAGCAAATCGAACGCTATCACAGCATGACGGTGCCGGCGGTGGTGCCGATTCCGGGTGTGAAAGGCAATACGGGAATCGGTCTGGCGAATGTGAGCAAAACGGTGGAGCAGGCTGTCGGTTCGGATATTCTGAAGTGACGGCTTGAAGAAAAGAAAAGGGTGATTGATATGAGCAAAGGAACGATTACCAAAATTTCCGGTCCTCTTGTTGTGGCAAGCGGAATGCGGGATGCGAATATGTTTGATGTGGTTCGTGTCAGCGACGAAAGGCTGATCGGTGAAATCATTGAAATGCACGGGGATCGTGCGTCGATTCAGGTCTATGAAGAAACCTCCGGTCTTGGAACGGGTGAGCCGGTGGAATCCACGGGTGTTCCGCTGAGCGTTGAACTCGGACCGGGCTTGATCAGCAGTATTTTTGACGGGATCCAGCGTCCTCTGGAGGAAATCATGCGCCTGACCGGCAGCAGCCTTAAACGGGGCATCGAGGTGCCGTCCCTTTCCCGTGAAAAGAAATGGGCATTTGAGCCGTGCGTAAAGTCCGGTGATTCCGTTAAAGGCGGCGATATTATCGGCACCGTGCAGGAAACCGATGTGGTTGTGCACAAAATCATGGTGCCGCCGAATGTCAGCGGTACGGTGGAAACGGTGTTCCGGGGCGAATTTACGGTGGAAGAAACGGTTTGCACGGTGGAATCAAACGGCAGCAAAATACCGCTTACGCTTATGCAGCGCTGGCCGGTGCGCCGGGGCAGACCCTATGCAAAAAAGCTGTCACCCGATATGCCGCTGATTACCGGACAGCGTGTGGTGGATGCATTGTTCCCCATTGCCAAAGGCGGTGTGGCGGCAATTCCCGGACCGTTCGGCAGCGGAAAAACGGTGACGCAGCATCAGCTTGCCAAGTGGGCGGAAGCGGACATTGTGGTTTACATCGGCTGCGGTGAGCGCGGTAATGAAATGACCGATGTTTTGAATGAATTTCCCGAGCTGATCGATCCGCATACGGGCAAGTCGCTCATGGAGCGCACCGTTTTGATCGCCAACACCTCCGATATGCCCGTTGCAGCCCGTGAGGCTTCGATTTATACCGGCATCACCATTGCCGAGTATTTCCGTGATATGGGCTACTCCGTTGCGCTGATGGCGGACTCCACCTCCCGTTGGGCAGAGGCTCTGCGTGAGATGTCGGGTCGATTGGAAGAAATGCCCGGTGAAGAGGGCTACCCGGCTTATCTGGGCAGCCGATTGGCACAGTTCTACGAGCGTGCCGGTCGGGTCATTTCTCTCGGGTCGGACGGCAGGGAAGGTGCGCTGTCGGTCATCGGTGCCGTTTCGCCGCCCGGCGGTGATATTTCCGAACCGGTGTCGCAGGCAACCCTGCGCATTGTCAAGGTGTTCTGGGGGCTGGATTCCGCTCTGGCTTATAAGCGTCATTTTCCGGCAATCAACTGGCTGACGAGTTATTCGCTGTACGCTGATTCACTCGGTAAATGGTTCAATGAGCATGTCTCCCGTGACTGGACGGAATTGAGAGGGCGCATGATGAGTCTGTTGTCCGATGAAGCGGCATTGGATGAAATCGTGAAGCTGGTCGGTATGGATGCGCTTTCCGCTCCCGACCGCCTGAAGATGGAGGCGGCTCGCTCCATTCGTGAGGACTTCTTGCATCAGCTTGCGTTTCATGAGGTGGATACCTATTCTTCCCTTAAAAAGCAGCATTGCATGATGAAGCTCGTGATCGATTTTTACGATAAGGCTTTGGATGCGCTGAATAACGGAGCCGACATTGAGAAAATCGTCAAAATGCCGGTGCGGGAAGCAATCGGCCGCTTTAAGTATGTTGAAGAAACGGCTGTCACAGGTGAATTTGAAGAAATAGAAGCAAAACTGGATGCACAGCTCAGCGAAGCATCTGCAAAGGAGGAAGACTGATGCCGAAAGAATACAGAACCATTCAGGAGGTTGCAGGTCCTCTGATGCTTGTGCGTGAAGTGGACAAGGTCAAGTATAATGAGTTGGGCGAAATAGAGCTTGCCAACGGGGAAAAACGCCGCTGCCGTGTGCTTGAAGTGGACGGCACCAATGCGCTGGTGCAGCTCTTTGAAAGCTCGACCGGTATCAATTTAGCGGAAAGCAAGGTGCGCTTTCTCGGCCGTCAGATGGAACTGGGCGTATCCATGGATATGCTCGGCCGTGTGTTTGACGGTTTGGGTCGTCCGATCGACGGCGGATGTGAGATCATTCCCGAAAAGCGTATGGATGTCAACGGCTTGCCGATGAATCCGGCGGCAAGAAGTTATCCGCAGGAGTTTATTCAGACCGGTGTTTCCGCCATTGACGGATTGAATACGCTGGTTCGCGGTCAGAAACTGCCGATTTTCTCGGCTTCGGGTTTGCCTCACGCAAACCTTGCCGCACAAATTGCAAAGCACGCAAAGGTTTTGGGGAAGAATGAACAGTTTGCCGTTGTTTTTGCCGCCATGGGCATCACCTTTGAGGAATCGAACTACTTCGTGGAATCGTTCCGTGAGACCGGTGCATTGGATCGCACCGTTATGTTCTCAAACCTTGCCAATGACCCGGCGATCGAGCGTATCGCAACGCCGAAAATGGCATTGACCGCCGCAGAATATCTTGCGTTTGATAAGGGGATGCATGTTTTGGTTATCCTGACGGATATTACCAACTATGCCGATGCACTGCGTGAGGTTTCCGCAGCCCGAAAGGAAGTACCCGGCCGCCGTGGCTATCCGGGCTATATGTATACGGATTTGGCGTCGATTTACGAGCGAGCCGGTCGTCAAAAGGGAAAAGACGGTTCTATCACCATGATCCCGATTCTGTCCATGCCGGAGGATGATAAGACACATCCCATCCCCGACTTGACCGGTTATATCACCGAGGGTCAGATCATCCTCAACCGTGAGCTTTACCGAAAAGGGATCAATCCGCCGATTGATGTTTTGCCGTCGCTGTCCCGTTTGAAAGATAAAGGAATCGGCGAAGGGAAAACCAGAAAGGATCATTCCAACACGATGAATCAGCTTTTCTCGGCGTATGCAAGGGGAAAGGATGCCAAGGAGCTGATGACGATTCTCGGTGAGGCGGCACTGACCGATATTGATAAGCTGTACGCCGGATTTGCGGATGCGTTTGAAAAAGAATATGTTTCTCAAGGCTTTGAAAGTGACCGCTCGATCGAAGAAACGCTCAACATCGGCTGGAAGCTGCTTTCCATTTTGCCCCGGAGTGAGCTGAAACGGATCAGCGATGAATTGCTCGATCAGTATTACGGCAAATTCTGACGAAAGGAGTGCCGATGATGGCGGTTCTGAATGTCAACCCGACACGCATGGAGTTGACGAACTTAAAGCGAAAACTGGTAACGGCTCGCCGCGGGCATAAGCTGCTCAAGGACAAGCGTGACGAATTGATGCGCCGTTTCATGGAGCTGGTGCGTGAAAACAAGCAGCTGCGTGTGAAAGTGGAGGCGGATCTTCAAAAAGCCAATGCTCATATGGCGGTGGCACGCTCCGTTATGGATGAAGCCGCTCTGGATGTTGCGCTGATGATGCCGACGCAGGAAATGAGTTTGGAAATTACGCCGAAAAATGTGATGAGTGTCATGATCCCGCAGTACGATGCCAAATTCAAAACAGCGGATGCCAACGACATCTATTCCTACGGCTTTGCTTTCACTTCAACGGATCTGGATGAAGCGGTCGGCAGTTTGTCGGATATTCTGCCCGATTTGCTTCGTTTGGCGGAATTGGAAAAATCCTGTCAGCTCATGGCGTCGGAAATTGAAAAAACCCGCCGCCGGGTCAATGCGCTGGAGCATGTGATGATTCCGCAATATGAGGAAACCATTAAGTTTATTACCATGAAGCTGGATGAGAATGAACGAAGCACAACGACCCGCCTGATGAAGGTGAAGGATATGATGCTCGAACAGGCTCATCACTATGAATAATAAAAAAGGAGAACAGTATGCATCTTGGTATTATTAACGGCTGGTCGGACGGCTGCCTGAAAGCCGTTCATGACAAAGGGCTCAAATGGGTTGAATTTTGTGTTAATCACAACTATGACAGCGCCGAGGTTCTCGCCGAAAAGGAGCGGATCGCCGAAAGCTGCCGGAAGTATGATGTGCGTGTCGGTTCGATCGGCCGCTGGGGCATGAAGCGTATTGACGAAAACGGTAAGATCATCCCGGAAGCACTTGCGCACGACAAGAATTGCATTGACCTTGCGTCTTATCTGGGCTGCCCGGTGTTCAATGCCGGGTGTAATGAGGTGGAAGGCAAGTCTTTCATGGAAAATTGCGACATTGCCGTTGATTATTTCTCCAAACTGATTGAATACGGAAAAGAACGCAATGTAAAAATTGCGGCTTACAACTGCGACTGGGAGAATTTTGTCGTCTGTGACCCTGCGTGGGATGTCGTTCTGGGTCGTTTGCCCGAATTGGGCTTGAAGTACGATACCTCGCATTGCCGTTCCCGTCAGGGTGATTATCTGGCGGAAATGAAAAAATGGGGCGACCGTATTTATCATTTTCACATCAAAGGCACGCTGTACATTGACGGGGACGGGTACGATGATCCGCCTGCCGGTCTGGACAATGTGAACTGGGGTGCCGTCATGTCCATGCTTTACATTCACAAGTATGACGGTATGCTTTCCATTGAGCCTCATTCCCGTAATTGGCAGGGGAAGGTCGGTCAGTGGGGCGTTGATTTCACGATTCGTTTCATTACGCCGTACATAATGCCGGAGGATTATGAGTGCGACGATAACCCGTATATGCCATAACGAAATTCAGGCAGAGCGACCGGCTCTGCCTTTTTTGTTGAATAACCGTAAAATATGTGATAAAATAAATTATCAATTTTGCTCAAGGAGAAAGAGTATGGCGGCAAAAAAGTTTATCTCGTGGAATGTCAACGGTCTGCGTGCCTGTATGACCAAAGGCTTTGAAGAAATTTTCCGCTCGCTGGATGCGGATATTTTTTGTGTGCAGGAAACCAAATTGCAGGCAGGGCAGATTGATTTTCAGCCGGAGGGCTATGAGCAGTATTGGAATTATGCCGAGAAAAAAGGCTATTCCGGCACGGCGGTTTTCACCAAAGAAAAGCCGCTTTCCGTGTTTTACGGGCTGGATATTCCGAAACACGATACCGAGGGTCGTGTGATCACGCTGGAATTTGAATCGTTTTATTTTGTCTGCGTTTATACGCCTAATTCACAGGACGAGCTGAAACGCCTGGATTACCGGATGGAGTGGGAAGATGATTTCCGAGCCTATCTGGTGTCGCTCAGCCGAACCAAAGGGGTCGTGGTGACGGGGGATATGAATGTGGCACATGAAGAAATTGATTTGAAAAACCCGAAAACCAATCACCGTAACCCGGGCTTTACCGATGAAGAACGGGGCAAGATGAGTGAATTGCTTCATGCCGGCTTTATTGATTCGTTCCGCTTTTTTTATCCCGACACGGCAGATGCGTATTCCTGGTGGAGCTATCGGTTCCACGCCAGGGAGAAGAATGTCGGCTGGAGAATTGATTATTTTCTGGTCAGTGAAAGCCTCAGAAAGAATTTGCTCGGTGCGTGTATTCATCCCGAAATTTTCGGCTCGGATCATTGCCCGGTCGAAGTGCAGCTTGACCTGTAACGGAGGAAGCTCAGCATGATTTTGTACATTGTTCGTCACGGTGAATCAAAAGGAAATGTGTGCGATGACTGTATGCTTGACCCGGAATTGACCGAACTGGGGCGGCATCAGACCGACCTGCTCGGCAAGCGGTTTTCGACCCTGCCCTTGACGGCGGTTTATGCGTCACCGCTGCTGCGTGCAGTGGCGACGGCGAATGCCGTTGTGTGTCAGCAGCCGTCAGACGGTGCAAAAGCTATTCGGATCTTGCCCGATTTAGTGGAGATGGGCACGCACCCTGAATATCCGGGGGTTGCTTTTTCTGAGCTGAAAGAACGCTTCCCGGCGGTCGAACCGTTTACGCCGCACTGCATCGCAGCGGAGGACGAAAAAGCGATTTTCGAGCGTGCCCGGCGTGTATTTCAGCGGATTTTTTCCGCCTACGGGCTTGGTCAGAGCGTGATGATTTGCGCTCACGGCACTTTTAATCAGTATTTGATTGCGGCGGCGTTGGGGTTGGAGCAAAAAGCCGGTTTTACCTTTTGTCAGCTCAATACCGCCGTTACCAAAATTACATACAACGAAAATAACAGCCCCTTGCGGTTGACTTATTTGGATGATGTATCGCACCTGTTGGGAGAATATCCGGATTTATTTGCCTGCATTTAAGGCAAACCGGTCAGAAACGGATATTGACCTGTTCTTCGGGAAGACAGGCAGTTGACATTTTTGTTATAGCGTGGTAGAGTTACAAATAAGCAATTCAGCGGGAAGTTCGGTGCGAATCCGTCGCAACAGCCATTACCGTGTGTGATGATACATCACGAGCCGGAATACCTGATTGCTATTATATTACCGTAAAAACTTTGGGCAAGAAAGTTGGATCGTCCGTTTCCGCTCTATGGGACTCGGTCTGTAATTTTGCGCCCTCGTTTTATGCGGGGGCGTTTATTTTTTCGGAGGCGGCAAAATGGAACATACAAAAGAATATTACATTTCTCTTTTACAGAATGTTGCCGAAAAGGAAGGCAGACTTCCGAAAAAATCGGATTTTTCTCAAGAGGAAATTAACCGTATCAAGGGTTTTTTCGGTCCGTGGCCGTGGGCTCTTGAGGCAGCAGGCCTCAAGGAATCCAAGCAGGAGGTACGGAAAGAGAAAAACAGAGCCAGGCGACAGCGTTCAAAAGAAAGGCGAATACAAGCCGGTGCGGCTCAAGCGGATATGAAATAAGCTTCAAGTAGGGCGTGCATTTTGCATGATACGGTATTGCTTTAACAGGTTTGTCGGTAGAATGATATGGAAATCGGTTTTAAGGGGTATCACCCGGTCGTAAATTTTATTTTTTTCGTGAGCATTGTGGTGTTCGGGATGCTTTTCAAGCACCCCGTAACCCTTGCTGTGTGCTTTTTCGCTTCTGCCGTTTACTATTTTCGGCTTTGCGGCAAAACGGCAGTAAAGCTGTTTTCGGCTTTCCTTTTGCCGATGCTCATCGTTGTTGCGGCACTCAACGGGTTGTTTGCGCATTACGGAACAACGCCGCTGCTTACGCTGCCCGGCGGAAAAAGTCTGATGCTTGAAGCTCTTGTTTACGGTTTTGTGCTCGGGCTTATGACCGTAACGGTCATGATGTGGTTTTTCTGCTCGAACGAAATCATAACGGCGGACAAGTTTATGGTGGTATTCGGCAAAATTCTTCCTGCTTCTGCACTTGTTATTTCAATGGCTCTCCGTTTTGTTCCGCTGTACAGAAACCGACTGGAAATTATAGCGGAAGCACAGAAAGGTATCGGCATGGATCCCAAAAGCGGCACGGTAATGCAAAGAATAAAGAACGCCGGAAAAATTATTTCAATTCTGATTACCTGGTCGCTTGAAAATGCGGTTGAAACTTCCGATTCCATGAAGGCACGGGGCTGCGGACTGAAAGGCAGAAGAAATTACGGAAAATTCCGATGGGGCACAAAAGATATTGCTGCTGTCGGGGTAATGATCCTGTTTGATTTAATTCTTGCGGTTGGATACGCTACCAAATCCCTTTACTGTATCTATGAGCCGAATATAATAATAAACCCATCGGCCGGTTTGGGAAAAGGCAGCTTTATCCGTGCACGGAACCTGACGCTCAACCCCATGTCCATATACGGGTTTATCACACTTGCGGTGTTCACGGCTTTATGCTTCCTGCCGCTGTTTATCGACTTGAAGGAGGATGTAAAATGGAACAGATCAAGATTGAAAATCTGAGCTTTTCCTATCCTCTCAGTGGAAAAAAAGCAATAGATGATCTTACCATCAACATTAAAAGCGGTGAATTCATTCTGCTCTGCGGCAAGAGCGGCTGCGGAAAGACAACACTTTTGAGGCAGCTCAAAAAGGAGCTTGCTCCGCATGGCGAAAAAACAGGAAAGATACAGATCAACGGAAAAGATGCGGATGCATTCACACAGCGTGAAAGTGCGGAAAGCATCGGTTTTGTTATGCAGAACCCCGATTCGCAGATCGTTACAGACAAGGTGTGGCACGAGCTTGCCTTCGGGCTTGAAAATCTCGGGCTTTCATGCTCTGAAATCCGTCTGCGCACTGCCGAAATGGCATCCTACTTCGGAATAAACGAATGGTTTAACCGAAAGACCGCTGAGCTTTCCGGCGGTCAGAAGCAGTCGCTCAACCTCGCGTCGGTCATGGCGATGGCTCCGAAGGTTCTTTTGCTTGACGAGCCGACCTCACAGCTTGACCCGATCGCAGCGGAGAGCTTTCTTTTTACCGTCGGCAAAATCAACCGTGAGCTTGGTACAACGGTCATTCTCACCGAACAGCGGCTTGAGGAAGCCTTCGCTTATGCAGACCGAGTGATCGTCATGGACAGCGGTAAGGCGGTTTTTGACGGCACTCCCGAAGATATAGGGAATCATCTGAACTCTCTGCCGCCGTTTTTACATTCCGCTGTACCGACCCCTATGCGCATTTTCAGCCGATTCGGCGGTGAAAAATGTCCTGTTACCGTTCGTGACGGAAGAAATTATCTTGAAAATACAAAGCATAAAAGTGAATTTGAATACAAAGAAAAAACGGCAGATAATATCCATGCGGTTGAGTTGAAGGATATCTGCTTCCGATACGATAAAAACGGAAAAGATGTATTAAAAAAACTGAATCTGAAAATTCCGAAAAACAGCTTTTTTGCCGTTCTCGGCGGCAACGGTGCCGGAAAAACCACGCTTCTGAAAATAATATCCTCTGTGCTTGTGCCCTACAGCGGAAAAGTGAAAATTTTCGGCGAAAAGCCAAAAAAAAGCAGCGCCCGAATTGCCGTTATGCCGCAGGATGTTCAAGCTCTTTTTACTTCCAAAACCGTTTTGCTTGATCTGAAAGAAATCGAGGAGGATGACGGCAGAATTAAAAAAACAGCAGAGCTTGTGAAAATAAAGGATCTGTTAGAAAAGCATCCGTTTGATTTAAGCGGCGGCGAACAGCAGCGGGCGGCTCTTGCCAAAGTGCTGCTTTGCAGCCCTGATATTCTTTTGCTTGATGAGCCGACAAAGGGAATGGATGCTGCGTTCAAAGCGGAATTTGCCGGCATGATCAATGAGCTGAAAAGAAACGGCTGTACGGTTATTATGATTTCTCACGATGTGGAATTCTGCGCCGGGTACGCTGACCTTTGTGCTATGCTGTTTGATGGCGAAATATCAGCCGCTGCGTCTGCACACTGCTTTTTTAATGAGAACCGTTTTTATACCACGGCCGCCAGCCGAATGTCAAGAGGAATCATAGATAACGCAGTAACGGATGAGGAAATATGCTTATGTCTGCAAGAAAAACAGCTTCAATCCTAATTTTTTGTTTGCTGATACCGGCTTTGGTGGTCACAGGGTACTTTCTGACAAAGGGCAGAGAGTATTATCTGCTCAGCCTGCTTATCATTGCCGCAGCGATGATTCCGTTTTTTTTGTCGCTTGAAAGAAAAAGACTTCATACAAGAGAGCTTGTTATTACAGCCAGTGTGGTTGCGATTGCGGTGGCATCGAGAGCGGCGCTTTTCTTTTTGCCGCAAGTGAAGCCGATGTGTGCCATTCTTATCATTGCCGCAATAGCCTTCGGTGCCGAGTTCGGTTTTGTCAGCGGCGCACTATCGATCCTTATTTCTAATTTCATTTACGGGCAGGGGCTGTGGACCCCTTTTCAGATGATGGGAATGGGAACAACAGTCTTTCTGTGTGCGCTGATTCTGCGCTCCTTCCAAACAAAAAGCAGGTGGATCATCGGAATTGTCAGCGGCGCACTTAGTTTTTTTGTATACGGAATTCTGGTGGATTCCTGCTCGGTTTTTATGATGGTGAGTAAGTTCAGTCTTTCGTCGGTTCTGGCTGTATATTCATCGGGTCTGCCGTTCAATTTCATTCACGGCATAACAACGGGAGTCCTTACTGCTCTTTTGCAGCCGCCGGTTCATGAAAAGCTGAATCGGATAAAAACGAAATACGGCATTTTCGGGGAGAAAGCATGAACGGTTTTCGGGGCTGGTTTGTGCGCCGGATCAATAAGAATCGATATATGTTTTATGATTTTGAAATATTTTTCTTGCAAAAACGGTTCTTTTTTGATATAATGGCAACAAATTTTCTCTTGAAAGGAACACCCCATGAAAGCATTTTTTATTAAACTCATCGCATCTGTTACCGCTTTGGCAACGCTTGTTTCAAGCGGAATTGATATGCTTCACAGCTATCACCTGGTTGATTTTATCAAAGAGGGCTTTGCGGCATATTTTAAGCCGGATACCGGAGAGGAAGTTGATCGGTTCCTTGCCAAAACGGGCGGAATTGTCAAGGGTGTCTGTCATCCGAATGAAAATACGGAACAGATTCATGATGCCAACATCCAATGGGTTCGGTTTGATATAAACGCACTTCCCTATGATGCGCAGGGCAACCCTAATGTATATTACCCCTATGCCAAAATGAGAGCCAAGTATTATGCCGATGCCGGCTTCAAGGTAATGCTTATCACACCGTACCCTCAGGATTACATCGATGCCGGAATTGACCCGAGAACCGAAGAAGGCAAGCAAAAGGTGAAGGAAATTGCCGAGTTTTACGCAAAGGATTTTCAGGGGATCGCTTCAGCTTTTCAAATCACCAATGAGATGGGCATTGATCACTTCACCGTTCCGCTTACCATTCCGCAGGCGGCTGAGTTTATCGGTATTCAGATGGAGGCTATGCAGAAAGTCAAGAAAGATATCGTTGTCGGCTTCAATACCGCCGCTTTGCAAATGTATAATCTTTGCGATTCTGTTAAGCCGTGGCTGCAGTATGCCGACTTTGTCGGTGTGGATATTTACCTGGGCTGCTTTGAAAATGTGTTTAAGACCCTTTTCGGTTACGATTTTCTGACTCGTTTTGTCTGGGGGATGACCGGTAAGCCCGTGATGGTTTGCGAATTCGGTTATATCGGTTACGGTGAAACCAAAACGCAAAAGCAGAAAAACGAAATTCTCCAATCATACGGCTATGCGAACGAAGCAGCGGCACGAGCGGATATTCGGGGATTCATTGACCGTTTACCGGCTGATTTCCGTGATTATATGCTGAGCCTCGGCTGTACGACAGATGAAGAATTAGCTGCAAAGCTGTTTGATACCGAGTTAGTCAACCACCTCTATCGGGAGCTGCCGAAGGGTGTTCAACTGAGAAATTTCAAGCACAATCCTGAAGACCAGGCGAAGTTTTTTACCAAAGCGATTGCAAAGCTGCAAAAGAATAAGTTTGTGGTCGGCGGCTTTGTTTACTGCTATTCGGACAGCAGCGCCTGTTATATTTGCGGGCAGTCGGATTGCCCTGTTGAAACCGGTTGGGGATTAGTGGATTTGCAGGGTACCCCGAAACCGGCCTATTATTCGGTGCGGGATGCATTTGCCAAGTGGAACTGAGCGGCGATAATCTTACCGCTCAAACTTCCGACAAACAAGCAAGAAAAAAGCAGCAATCGGGCAACCTGAAAATAGGCTGACCGATTGCTGCTGTATTATTGTTTTTCAGTGAAACAGCCGATTTGACGGGCAAAATCGGGAATACTCAGTTGCTTTCATCTGTCGCTTCGCTGTCGAGCTTTGATTCGGCAGGTTCCGCTTCGCTGTTTTCCGTTGCTTCGCCGGTCGTTTCCTCTGCCGGTATATCTTCGGCAGGTACTCCTTCCAGTTCAACGGTTTCATAAATGTGGTTGGCCTTGTCGGAATAGCCGTTGATAAAGGCGGAAACAAACTTGGTCTTACGCAGGAGAACAAGAATAACGAACAGGAAAACGATAGCGGCTGCCGAAATGCCTGCGCCGACGATCAAACCGCGCGGCATATATTTCAGCTCGACTGTGTGTTCGCCCTTGCTCAGCTCAAAGCCGAGGAAGCCGTTGCCGATTTTGCACTCTCTGAGCTTGTCAACACCGACTCTCTTACCGTCTACTGTGACCTGCCAGCCCTCATCGAAGGGAATAGAGGTGTAGAACAGGCAGTCTTTGTCTGCGCTGACGGTGCCGGAAATCGCAGTATCGGTAAAGGTGGTGATGTTCCATTCGCCGTTTTTCAGGCTGTTGTAGCCCTTTTCAAATTTTGCCATATCCATTGAGTAAAGCAGCAGCTTTATCTCGCCGGAGGTGGGAGCATCGCTTTCAAAAGGCATTTGAATTGTGAGTGTTGTGTCGGCGTCAATGTGACCTATGCCGACGATGTGCTCGGAATCAAAGTCGTGCGAATAGGTGACATCATCGTATTCAATGGTGACATTTTGAAGATTGCCGTAGTCCAGATATAAATAATAGTCCTTGCTTTCATCAATGTTGTAAACGGCTGTTAAGGAAGAATCTTCGGGGGAGGAGCAGGTGTAGCTTATATCACCGGTTTCGTAACCCATCGGGATATCATCCACACCGTTATAGAGAAAATCGTCAATTTTTTCCTGGGTGAACAGCCCGTCAATGCCGGTTGCTTTTTCAAAATAATCGTTTTGCACAGCAAAGGGGTCAGGGTAGTCGTAGCTCCAATCCAGAACATCGGTGTTGACGCAGTAGCCGATATTTAAGCAGTAGTTGTTTTGATAGGCTTTGAATTTGCTTTCTTTGCTTTCTCCGACATAGGTGAAAAGCTGGGGGTTTTGAACCGGTGTTGAGGTGGTGTTATCAACAATATATTTGATTGAGGTCATCATATTGAAGACCGGCGTTTGATAACCGTTGTTGGTGTAGCTGTTGATTACATTACCGTCTACGCCGAGGTAATGAATCAGACCGGAGGTGTCCTCATATGCCATGGAGGAAAACACCGAAATGCCGTTGTAGTCATACCAGGAGGGATCCATTCTGGCACGCAAATCGGTCAGCTCCATGCGGTAATGGTCGTTGGCTTCACGCTTGTCCAGTGTGGATTTAAGCCCGCGGAAGTCGTTATAATCGCTCGTGTAATAGACTTTTGCCTGCTGCATCTGGTAATGGGATGTGTTGCCGATTGCCGCTTCTGATACAACGCCGCAAAGCAAAAGCAGTGCCATGGCGCCCTTTTGGTATTTTCCGCTGCGCATCAGAATAAGAAGGAGGGTATAGAATGCAATGAAAACGAGGGTGATGATAACGGTATCTTCCGTAACATTCTTCGACTGTGTTTTTTGAATAACGGCAACGAAGGCCATGGCAATGATGCCGACAGTCAAAAGCATTCTCGGGCTGTAATCCTTGATGTGGATCAGGGCTTTGTATGCCATGACCAGGAGAATAAAGCAGTAAACAAAAGAGAAGCGGTAGGGCAAATCGTTGGGGAAATGGAAACCGTGCCACACATAGTTGAGAATGTTTGTGTTGAAGCTGACAAACAAGGTGGCCAATGCGCCGACATAGCCGGCTTTTTCCCAAAGAGTGTAATGCTTGGAATACAGATAAAGCGGTGCGAGCATCACCGTGATTGCGCCGCAGAAAATGTTGGGCAGAACATCCTCACCGCTGCTGCGGATGGTAGGCTCCAGAGAAGTGAAGTGGTTGGCAATGAAATCCAGAATGTTGAAGTAAGTTTTTATTTCACTCGGAAGGGTACCAGAGGTTGCCGAGCAGCTTTTCAGAATGAAATAAGTGGGGATCAAAAGGAATGCCGCCAAGGCACCTGCACCCACGGAAGCAAAAGCAAAACGGAAGCCGGTAACAAGAAAACGGGAGTTCAGCAGACCACGGTTTGCTTTTCTTTTTCTTCTTCCTTTCAGTTCATTTCCCTCTGCATCCAAAAAGTGCTTTACCGTGAATTTAGAGGTCAAAGTGTAGCGGGTAATGTAGCACATGGCGAAGTACAGCACGGAAAACAGGCAGATAATGTAGGCCATGTAATAATTGCTGAGCATGACAAAAGTGAGCGAAAAAAGGTAGGTGCGCCATTTGCCGTTGTAGACGAGGCACTCAAGGCCGTAGATGACAAGCGGAAAAACAGCAAATGCGTCGATCCACATGATATTCCAGTAATAGGCAATGAAGAACCCGCAAAAGGAGTACAAAATGCCGAACGCCGCAACGGAAAAATCATTCTTTCCGGTGGTCTTTCGGATGTAGTACGAGAAAAATGCACTGGCAAAAGCTGCCTTGAACAGAATCATCAGGGAGATGGCTTCCGGCATATTTTCGTGCCCTAACAGCAGCATGAATATGGCGGTGGGGCTGGAAAGGTAGTTGCTGAAATTGCCGAGGAACGATGAGCCGAGACCTGTATTCCACGAATAGAGCATACTCTTTCCGTGTATGATACGGTCATACAGCTCCGCAAAGAGCGGCCCGTACTGGTGGTATAAGTCCATGCGCAAAACCGTCATATCGCCAAACGGAATCACATTAAAGCAATAGTAGACGATGATCATGATGAATGAAGATGCCGCAAAAGCCAAAAGGGAATATTTGTTACGGCTGGCGGCGGCAAAAAGCCGGTTGTTTTTTCTTTGCATAATATCTTTCACCTTTCCTGACATTACATAGCTTATATTACCATATTATTATGTGCTTTTCAATCACTTTTCATATTTTGTCACAGCTGCGGGTCTTCAATGGATTTTCTCGGAAAAATTTCAAAAAAGGCTTGATTTTTGCTTCGAAATAGTGTATGATACCTTTCGTTGAGCAACACGGAGAGTTGTCCGAGCTGGTCGAAGGAGCACGATTGGAAATCGTGTATACTGCTAAAACGGTATCAAGAGTTCGAATCTCTTACTCTCCGCCAAAAAAGCCCCGAAATCCGTATGTATTATGGGTTTCGGGGCTTTTTCTGTTGCCTCTTAAGCGCCAATCAAAACCACCCGTTAAACGGGTGGTTTGCACAGACCCTATAAGGGTCTAATGCCAGCAACATCTTAAAGTGTAACATACCAAATTACGAATTGCCATTTTGTCATAGTTCGGTTGTGTCTTCAGTCGGTGCTCAAAGCCGCATCTCCGCGCGGAATCGTAAATGTCAAATAGTCCGTGATGTGAGCCAACGGCATAGGCAAGGATTTCAGCAGTCAGCTTGTCATAAGGATTCTCCCTTTGGTGATATCGATTCAGCAAAAAGGAAACGCCGGCAAAAGAATGTATGAGTTTGTTCTTTGCTTTTTTTCACCGGAAGCGTCTATGAGATACTGTGTGAACTCTTTTGTCATTTTTCCACAGTCATGCAGAATGCCAGCCATATAACCAACGTTTCCAAGGCCGATATCTTGGAGTGCCCTTTCGGCGAGTGTTGCTGTGTTTCTGCAATGGTCCTCTACCGAATAAACACATATTATCATTTTGATAAGCAAAAAGCTGAATAGCTTATTAACGGCTTTCGGACCGTTGCTTTTTTGCAAAGGAGCAAGTGTTATGGCAGAAAAAGCAAAAATCAAGGGCCTTTTGGTGAAACCGGGAGCAAAGCCGATTGTGTAGGAGATTGGTTCGGATTTAGAATCGCTTCAGCATGAGGTTGATGGAATCATTGAGGCTATTTATCTTTATGTATATCCCGTGACATTGGTTTGCAATGATGAGGGAAAGCTGAACCATTTGGAATTCAATCGGTCGTCGAGAGATGACGAAGATCAAATCAATGCGTTCTGCGGTCATGGTAGCATCACGGTCGGAAAGTCTTTGAGAATTTGTAATTGACACGGGAACACCGCAAATGCTATACTGATCCGGTAGAAAAATATGACGGAGGGCAGAAAAATGTTTGATGCACAAAAGACAAAGGATGCCTGTGTTGCGTGGATTCGTGATTTTTTTGAACAAAACGGTAAGGGCTGTAACGCCGTTGTCGGTATTTCCGGCGGAAAGGATTCTTCGGTTGTTGCTGCACTTTGCGTGGAGGCACTCGGGCGGGAGCGTGTCGTCGGTGTACTGATGCCCTGCGGGGAGCAGCACGACATTGACTGTGCGCAAAAGCTGGTGTCACACCTGAAGATCCGGAGCTACACGGTCAATATCAAAAATGCGGTAGACGGTTTATTG
>JAZUJI010000054.1:0-7020 GCA_045642685.1 Acutalibacteraceae bacterium
AATCGAACCCGAAAAGCTGCTCTCCTGCATAACCGTGTTAGCTGACTGCGCCGGTTACTGCGGCATGATCGGCGGGCAGACGATGGATTTACTGCACGAAGGTAAGCAGATTGATGCTCAGCTGCTTCGTTCGACCGACCGGCTGAAAACCGGTCAGCTGATTTGTGCGGCGTGCAGGGTCGGCTGCCTTGCAGCAGGCGCAGATGACGAACATCTGCACGGGGCGGAACAATACGCCGAAAATATCGGTCTTGCGTTCCAGATCGTTGATGATTTGTTAGACCTGGTCGGCAGCACCGAGGAATTGGGTAAGCCGATCGGAAGCGACACGGAGAATAATAAATCGACCTATCCGGCTTTGCTCGGTATGGAGCGATCCCGTTCGTTCGTTAATGAATTGACCGAAAATGCCGTAAAGGCTCTTGATATTTTTGAAAACAGTTCTTTTTTAGCTGATTACGCAAAAAAATTGGCAAATCGAACCAAGTGACGGAAACAGAGGATGAGAATGGGTTACGACCTTTTGAAAAAAATCAAACAGCCGTCTGATATTCAGTCCATGAGCTATGAGCAGCTTGACGAACTGGCGGTCGAGATCCGGCAAAAGCTGGTTGAAACCGTTTCGGCAAACGGCGGTCATCTGGCATCGAATCTCGGTACGGTGGAGTTGACTATTGCGATGCACCGCTGTTTTCATTCGCCGCAGGATAAATTTGTTTTTGATGTCGGTCATCAGTCCTATACGCACAAGCTTTTGACCGGGCGATTTGAGCAGTTTGCAACTCTTCGCCAGGAGGGCGGCATTTCGGGTTTCCCTTATCCACCCGAAAGTGAGCATGATGTGTTTTTTACCGGGCACAGCAGCACCTCGATTTCTTCTGCTTACGGCATCAGCGTTGCGGAAAAAATCAATGAACGGGATAATTACACCGTGGCTGTCATCGGTGACGGTGCTTTTACCGGCGGTCTGGCATATGAGGCCATGAACAACGCCGGGCGTACCCAAAAAGCAAAACTGATCGTTATTCTGAACGACAACAATATGTCGATTTCCAAAAATGTCGGTTCCGTTTCCAAATATCTTTCTGTTATGCGGAATTCCAAACGGTATTTTCATCTGAAAGCCGGTGTGGAACGGGCACTGAACCATATTCCTTTCGTGGGCAAAAGCCTGTCGAGCTGTGTATTCCGGCTGAAAACAAAGATAAAGAATAAGATTTACAACAGTAATATGTTTGAGGATCTCGGTTTTCGCTATATGGGTCCGGTAGACGGGCATAACATAAAAAGTCTGTGCGAGGTTTTGGAGGAATCCAAAAGAATCGGCAGCCCGGTTCTCGTTAATGTGCAAACAGTAAAGGGCAAGGGCTATGAGCTGGCAGAGAAAGAACCGAGTGTTTTTCACGGAATTTCAAAATTTGACCCGGAGACCGGCGAAACGCTGAGCAGGGGTGTATCAAACTTTTCGGATGAATTCGGCCGCTGTCTGTGTGATCTTGCATCCAAAGACCGCCGGGTCTGTGCGATCACCGCCGCCATGTCTTTGGGTACGGGGCTGAGTGAATTTTGCAGCCGTTTTCCGGAACGCTTTTTTGATGTGGGTATCGCCGAAGAGCACGCAGTTGTCTTTTCATCCGGTTTGTCCAAGGGCGGTATGATCCCGTTTTTCGTGGTCTATTCCACCTTTTTGCAGCGTTGTTATGATCAGCTGATCCACGATGCGGCGCTTCAAAAGCAAAAGATGATTTTGGCGATTGACCGTGCCGGCTTTGTCGGTGAGGACGGCGAAACACATCAGGGTGTGTTTGATGTGGCGTTTATGAATACGATTTCCGATTTTACGATTTATTCGCCGACCACCTATGAAGAACTGCGTCACGATGTGGCTCATGCTGTTTATAAAGATAAAAATGTGATTGCCGTTCGCTACCCGCGCGGCGGTGAACCCGGGCTTCCGGAGGACTTTGTTCCGACCTACGATGCCTATGATGTTTACGGCTGTGAGGATGCGGATGTTACGATCGTGACCTACGGTCGTATTTTCGCCAATGCCTGTGCGGCACAGAAAGCTCTTGAAGCACAGGGGAAACGGGTAAGAGTTTTGAAGCTGAATAAGATCAAGCCGATTGAGGGCAGCGTGATTGAGATCATAAAAAACAGTCGGGAGATTTTCTTTTTTGAAGAGGGCGTTCGTGACGGTGGCGTAGGCGAAAAGCTTGCTCTGCTGCTTATGGAGGCTCAGTACAAAGGCGGTTACCATTTGACGGCGGTCGATTATTGTTTTGTCCGATTGGGCAGCGTGCCGTCTATTTTGAAAAAACACGGGTTAGATGCCGAAAGCATGGAAAAAACCGTGGGGAGTGCGTGGAATGGCTGAGAAAAAACGATTGGATGTTGCGCTCAATGAAGCCGGTCTGACCGAAAGCCGTGAACGGGCGCACGCATTGATCATGGCAGGGCAGGTTTATGTCAACGGTCAGAAAGCACTCAAGGCCGGTACTCCGGTCAAGCCGGAGGATAAGCTGGAGGTTCGAGGCGAAAAAATGCCCTATGTCAGCCGCGGCGGCTATAAATTACAAAAAGCACTGGATACCTTTCCGCTCACACTTGAACATAAGATATGTATGGATGTCGGAGCTTCCACCGGCGGTTTTACGGATTGTATGTTGATGAGCGGTGCGGATAAAGTGTATTCGATTGATGTCGGATACGGTCAGCTTGCGTGGAAGCTGCGCAGCGATGAGCGTGTTGTGAATTTGGAGCGTACCAATTTCCGTTATGTGACACGGGAACAGGTGCCGGATGAAATTGATTTTGCAAGTGTGGATGTTTCCTTTTTCTCGTTGAAACTGATTTTACCGGTTCTTTATTCTCTTCTTTCTGCTGACGGTGAGGCGGTTTGCTTAGTGAAACCGCAGTTCGAGGCCGGACGGGAAAAAATCGGCAAAAAAGGCGTCGTGCGTGATAAGTCAGTTCACCTTGAGGTTATCGAAAACTGTATCGGATATGCAAAAGAAAACGGTTTTTCGGTTTGCGGGCTTACATTTTCCCCCGTAAAAGGTCCGGAGGGGAACATTGAATATCTGTTATATTTATCCAAAAAAGAGCTGCCGGATGCCTTGGTTCAAGCGGAAAAAACAGTTGAAGAATCACATCTGACGCTGAGCAGCGATTGAGAGAAGGCGGAATAAGCATGAAAATTGCCGTTCAAGCAAATCTCACACGGGAATTTGCCGCATCGACGGCGCACGGTGTTGTGCAAAAGTTAAAGGAATTCGGCGCACAGGTTCTGATCGATGACAGCACAAAAGCGGAATTTGAAGAAGAAAGCGGCGTTCGTTTTTGCTCAGCGGAAGAATGTGCCGAAAGCTGTGATGTTATGATCGCCATCGGCGGTGACGGTACGATCCTCCGTGCCGGAAAAGCGGCTGCACGATATAACAAACCGATTCTGGGTATCAACGCCGGGCATCTTGCCTTCATGGCAGGCTTGGAGCGGCACGAGCTGGATCAGCTGAAAGCGTTGCTGGACGGTGACTATGTGACAGATCGGCGCATGATGCTGGAAGTTCTTCTTTTTGATGAACAGGGCTTTTGCACAGAGTGCAGAGACTGTATGAATGATGTTGTTTTTTCACGGGCCGTGAATCGAACGATCATTGATATCACTGTTGAATCAAACGGCCGCTTTGTGAATGAGTACAGGGGCGACGGCGTCATTCTTTCCACACCGACCGGTTCGACCGCATATGCCCTTTCGGCCGGCGGTCCTGTGATCAACCCGACCATTGAGAGTATTCTGCTCACACCGATTTGTTCCCATTCATTCAATCGCCACTCCATTGTTTTTCGCCCCGATGAACGCATGACCTTGTATGCGAGTAAGAGTGATGAAACCGAACTTTGTGTTTCGTGTGACGGTGAACCGCCTGTTTTCATTCGACCCGGCTGTATCACAGTGGTACAGCGTTCCCAAACAACGGCTGAATTTATCCGCATCAAACAGGATAATTTTATCGAAATACTTAACAGCAAAATGCTGCATCAATAAAATTTCGGAGGTATAAGTATGAAAAAAGACAGACTTGAAGTGATTTTGAAAACCATCAACGAAAAAAACATTTCCACTCAGGAGGAGCTTTTGGACGAGCTTCGCAAAAGCGGTCTGGATGTTACACAGGCAACCGTTTCCCGCGATATCAAAGAGCTCGGTTTGATCAAGACGAGCGATCGAAAAGGGAAATACCGTTACTGCCTTCCGAAAACGGCTGCTGCGGATGAAGCCCGTATGGCTCTTCATGCCGTTTTGGGGCCTGCCGTGCAGTGTGTTGACCGTGCTGTGAACCTGGTTGTAATCAAGTGTTTCCCCGGTATGGCTCAGGCTGTGTGCGCCGCTATCGACTCCATGGAAATCAACGGTATTGTCGGAACTCTCGCCGGTGATGACACCATTTTTGCCGCCTGCCGCAGCGAAGAGCTTGCCGGTGAAATGGTGCTCACCCTGCGTGATATCACCAAGAAATAATCAAACGGCAGCGAGGTGAAGAAATGCTTCGTAACCTTACGATTGAAAACATTGCCGTCATCGAAAGTGCGGATATTGCCTTTGATGACGGGTTGAATGTTATGACCGGCGAAACGGGTGCCGGTAAATCCATCGTAATTGATTCGATCAACGCCATCCTCGGTGAGCGCACATCCAAAGAATTGGTGCGTACGGGGTGTGCCAAGGCATCTGTTACGGCACTTTTTGAGGAGCAGAGAGAGGTTTTGCTTCCGCTTTTTGAACAGCTCGGCTTAGACGAGCCGGAGGATTCTGAACTGCTGATTCGGCGTACCATTTCCGCTGACGGAAAAAATGTTTGCCGCATCAACGCACAGCCTGCAACGGTCGGAATGCTTCGTACGCTCGGCCGTGAGCTGGTAAATATTCACGGTCAGCATGACAGCCAGAATCTGCTGAATCCCCAAACACATATTTTTTATCTGGATTCTTTGGCCAAGCTGGATGAAAAGCTGAAGACTTACCGTGCCGTTTTTGAGCAGCGGAATCAAATCCGTCGGGAAATCCGTTCCCTGCAAACAGACGGTGAGGAAAAACAGCGCAGGCTTGATTTGCTTGATTTTCAGATTCGGGAAATTGAGGCAGCTGAGCTGACCGAGGGCGAAATGGACGAATTGAAAAAGAGCCGTTTGTTTTTCCGCAACAGCGAAAAAATCCTTTCGGCCTTGTCGTCGGCGCATGGTTTGCTCAGCGGCGGTGAAGAATCCCCCGGTGCGTTGGTCGAGGTGAGATCCTGTGCTGATGAATTGGAATCGGCAGCTGAGTATTATGAAGAAGTTGAGCCGGTATCTCAACAGCTCAGAGAGCTTTCATATCAGTTGGATGATGTCAGCGAATCGGTGCGCAGCTTGTTGGATGATTTGGATTATGACCCACGGCAGGCACAGGCGGTTGAAGATCGATTGGATTACTTAAACAAGCTCAGCCGGAAATACGGTGCGACCGAAGCTGATATGCTCCGTTATTGTGAGGAGTGCCGCGCAGAAAAGGAAAGGATATCCTTTTCCGAGGAACATCTTCTTGCTTTGAATGAGGAAGAACAGAAGCTCGAAAAAAAGGCTAAGGAGCTGGCGGCGGAATTATCGAACCTTCGCCGTGAAGCCGGGGATCGGTTTTCACGCCGGGTATGCGAGGAACTGCGCTTTCTGGATATGCCGAATGTGACATTTGCTGCGGAGCAGACGGAATGTGAGCTGAATGAAAACGGAATGGATACCGTGGAATTTTTGATTTCTGCGAATCTCGGCGAAAGCCCGAAGCCGCTGGCGAAAATCGCTTCCGGCGGTGAGCTTTCCCGTATTATGCTATCCATTAAAAATGTGCTTTCCGACCGGGACGGTGTCGGTACGCTGATTTTTGATGAGATCGATACCGGTGTCAGCGGTCACGCCGCTGTTAAGCTCGGGCAGAAGCTGCATGAAGCGGCACAGGGCAGGCAGGTTATCTGCGTAACGCATCTGGCGCAGATTGCGTCACAGGCGGATCATCATTTTCGTATCCGCAAAACCACAGCAAACGGCAAAACATATACTGATATTCAGCCGTTGGATTGGGAAGGCCGCAAACGGGAGCTTGCCCGTATTCTCGGCGGTGAGGCGATAACGCAGGCACAGCTTGATTTGGCGCAGGAGCTGTTGACAAACCGCTGACAATCGGTTAATATAGTTAGGAAATTTTGGAGGATAAGTAGCATGAATGTTTATGAAGAATTAAAGGCGCGCGGCATCATCGCTCAGGTGACGGATGAAGCCGAGGTCGAGAAACGCCTTACGCAGGAGAAAATTCGTTTTTATATTGGTTTTGACCCGACGGCGGACAGTCTCCATGTCGGACATTTTGTTCAGATCATGGTCATGGCGCATATGCAGCGTGCCGGTCACACGCCGATTGCTTTGTTCGGCGGCGGAACCGGTATGATCGGGGATCCCTCCGGTAAAACCGATATGAGAAAAATGCTCACCCGTGAAACGATCGCTCACAATATTGAGTGTTTCCAAAAGCAGATGTCAAGGTTAATTGATTTTTCGGACGGAAAAGCAATTATGGTGAACAATGCCGATTGGCTGGGCAACCTTAACTATATTGATTTCCTGCGTGAGATCGGTGTTCATTTTTCGGTCAACCGTATGCTTTCCTTTGAATGCTATAAGCAGCGTCTGGAAAGAGGACTTTCTTTCTTTGAATTGAATTATATGCTTATGCAAAGCTATGATTTCCTCGTATTGAACCGCAAGTACGGCTGTGTTATGGAGCTTGGCGGTGACGATCAGTGGAGCAATATCATCGGCGGTGTCGAGCTTTGCAGAAAATGTGAAAACAAAGAAGTTTTCGGTATGACCTTTAAGCTGCTTCAGACCAGTGACGGACGCAAAATGGGCAAAACCGAAAAGGGTGCCGTGTGGCTTGATGCGGAAAAAACATCACCGTATGAATTCTATCAATACTGGCGCAACATA
>JAZUJI010000055.1:0-42542 GCA_045642685.1 Acutalibacteraceae bacterium
AAGCCTTGGCAGAAGCGGCGATCGCAGCCGGCTGCCGCCACTTCTTCGGTTACCCGATTACCCCTCAGACAGAGGTTGCCGCCTATATGTCCAAGCGTATGCCGAAAATCGGCGGCACCTATTTGCAGGCTGAATCCGAAGTCGCCGCGATCAACATGGTCTACGGTGCTTCCTCCGCCGGTATGCGAGTGATGACTTCATCCTCCTCCCCCGGAATCAGCTTGAAATCCGAAGGTATTTCCTACCTGGCAGGTGCGGATCTGCCCGCATTGATCATCAATGTTCAGCGCGGCGGCCCCGGTTTAGGCGGTATTCAGCCGTCCCAGTCCGACTACTGGCAGGCGACCCGTGCCACCGGTCACGGCGACTTCCACATTCTGGTTTTCGCTCCGTCCACCGTGCAGGAAATGGTTGACCTTGTTTCCGATGCGTTTGACCTTGGTGACAAATACCGTATGCCCGCCATGATCCTCAGCGACGGTATGCTCGGCCAGATGATGGAGCCGGTCGTACTGCCGGAAGCCAGCGAAAAGCCTCTGCCCGAAAAGCCCTGGGCGACCAACGGCACAAAGGACGGCAGACCCCACAACATCATCAATTCCCTCTACATTACTCCGGCGGAGCTGGAGCAGCTCATTCAGGAGCGTTATAAGAAATACGACGAGATCAAAGAAACACAGCAGAAAGCCGAATGTTACCTGACCGACGATGCAGACATCGTTCTGGTTGCCTACGGTGCTTCCTCCCGTATTGCCCGCAGTGCCGTCAACACGGCGCGTGAGCAGGGCATCAAAGCCGGTCTGATTCGTCCGATCACGCTGTGGCCGTTCCCCACAAAGGCGATCCAGGCTGCCGTACCCACCGCCAAGCAGTTCCTTTGCGTGGAAATGAGCATGGGTCAGATGGTCGATGATGTGCGCCTTGCCGTCAACGGCGCAAAGCCCGTCAGCTTCTACGGCAGAACCGGCGGCATCATCCCCACACCTGCCGAAGTGCTTGAAGAGATCAAAAAGTTAGGAGGCGTTGAATAATGGCTGTTGTTTTCAAAAAGCCCCATGCGTTGACCGATGCTCCGTTTCATTACTGCCCCGGCTGCACGCACGGCATTGTTCACCGTTTGGTTGCCGAGGTCATTGACGAGCTCGGTATTGAGGATAAGACCGTCGGCGTTGCGCCGGTCGGCTGCTCCGTTTTCGCATACAACTACTTCAACTGCGATATGGTAGAGGCTTCTCACGGCCGTGCACCCGCTGTTGCAACGGGTCTGCGCCGCAGCCTGCCCGACGGCGTTGTTTTCACCTATCAGGGTGACGGCGACCTGGCTGCGATCGGCACGGCGGAAACCGTTCACGCCGCCACGAGAGGCGAAAATATTACCGTTATCTTCATCAACAACGCTATCTACGGCATGACCGGCGGCCAGATGGCACCCACCAGTCTGCCCGGTCAGGTGACGCAGACCACGCCCTACGGCCGTGATGTCAAAATCGCCGGCAACCCCGTGCGTGTGTGCGAAATGCTTTCCACACTTGACGGCGTTGCGCTGGCGCAGCGTGTCACCGTGGACAGCGTAAAGAATGTCAACATCGCCAAAAAAGCGATCAAAAAAGCGTTCCAGTATCAGATGGAAGGCCTTGGCTACTCCATTGTTGAAGTTGTTTCCACCTGCCCGACCAACTGGGGTCTTTCCCCGATCGAGGCGCTGGACTGGCTTCGCAACAATATGCTGCCGTACTATCCGCTCGGCGTTTACAAAGACATTAAAGAGGGAGGAGAAAACAAATGAGCACTTCTCTCAATGTTTTGCTCGCCGGCTTCGGCGGTCAGGGTATTCTGTTCGCAGGCAAGGTCATGGCTTATGCCGGTCTGTTTGACGGCAAGGAGCTTTCCTGGCTTCCGTCCTACGGCCCCGAAATGCGCGGCGGCACCTGCAACTGCAGCGTCTGCCTGTCCGACAAGGCCATCGGTTCTCCGCTCGTGGTCAACCCCGATGTGCTGGTCGCCATGAACCTGCCCTCATTGGACAAGTTCGTTGATGCGGTCGTGCCCGGCGGCTCCATCTTTCTGGACAGCTCCATCATCGACAAAAAAGTCGAGCGCACCGACATCCATGTATATTATGTGCCCGCTACAAAGCTCGCCGAAGAAAACGGCTTAAAGGGTCTTGCCAACATCGTTCTGGTGGGCAAGATGCTCAAGGAGCTTGGCTTCGCAAGCGATGAAGCCATTGAAAAGAGCGTACGCAAATGCGTACCTGCCAAGAAAGCTGCCATGGTTGATTTCAACCTCAAGGCCATCGAGATCGGCCGCGCGCAGTAAGCAGCGTATTCCGGCAAAAGCATAAAATCGGCTCTGTCCGTTTGGCAGCATTTCTGCCCCGGCACAGAGCCTTTTCTTTTTCCGGTTGACATCTTTTTCTTTTTTTACTATAGTAATAGCAGGATCTCATTCTTTAGAAAGGACGGTATTTCCATACCGCAATACAACATGGATTTCAAAAACACTCTGCCCATGTACCTCATCGGCGGTGTCCTAGTGCTTTTCGTCATCGCCCAGTCCCTATTCTTTTTGGTCAAAGCATGGAAGCACGGCAAGCAGCTCGGCATGACCTCGCACACCCTGCGCGGCACGGTCAGCACCAGTGCCATGTTCACCATTGCTCCCGCCATCGCCATTCTGGCAACGATCATTTCTCTTGCCGGTTCGCTCGGCATGGTTTTGCCGTGGGTGCGGCTTTCCGTCATCGGCAACATCACCTACGAAGCAACGGCGGCACAAGCCACCATGGATGCGCTTCACCATGTGGGCGGCATGGCGGTGGAAGTAACCGATAAAAAGATTTTCGCTTCGGTTGCATGGGTCATGACCGTCGGCAGTGTTTTTCCGCTTCTTCTGCTGCCCATTGTAACAAAACCGATTCAGAAAAAGCTGAATAAAGCGGTTTCCAAAAGCAAATCCGATTTGCCCGATATTCTCGCCGCTGCCGCTTTCATCGGTCTGATCGGTGCTTTCATTGCCCGTGCCATTGCCGGTAAGGGTGTGGATACCGTCATCGGTGACGGAGCCGGTGTGCTGTCCGTTATTACACTTGTCAGCGCAGTCGTTTTTTCGCTGGTGCTGGAATTCATCTGCAAAAAGTGCCATATTCAGTGGCTGCAAACCTTTGTTATGCCGCTGAGTATGCTCCTGGCAATGGGCGTTGCCATTGTGGCATTCAACCTGCTGCCGGAAGATATTGCTCTGCTGGAATGGAGGGGATAACATGAAAAAGGAAAGATCGTACTTAGACCGGGTTCACACCTGGGGGCGCATTTCCTCGCTGACCTCGCTGTGCATCATGCTCATGTTCCCGGCTGCCATTTGCTTTTATCTGAATGTCTGGCCAAGTGCAAACGATGTGTTCAGCGGACTGCTGAAAATCATTCCGATTTACTGGACGACCGCCGTCATTGAAGTGGTGTCCTACACGCCGGTTCTCGGCGCAGGCGGAACCTACCTTTCGTTTGTCACGGGCAACATCACCAACCTCAAGCTCCCCTGCGGCCTGAATGCCATGGAGAGTGCCGGTGTAAAGGCCAACAGCGAAGAGGGCGAAGTCATTTCCACGATTGCCATTGCCACCTCGGCGATCGTTACCACTGTTATTCTGGCAGTCGGCGTGCTGCTGTTCAGCCCGGTGCTGCCGCTCATCACCGCAAAGGGTTCGTTTTTCGCCCCGGCATTTCAACAGGTTTTACCGGCTCTGTTCGGCGCATTGGGCGCAGGATATTTCGCCAAGCATTGGAAAATTTCCATTCTCCCCATTGTCGTCATGATCATCATTCTCATCTTCTCCGGCAGCATCGCTACCGGTACGCTCATTCCCATCGGCATTGTCGTTTCCCTGCTCGGTGCGTTCGGAATGTTCAAGCTCGGCTGGGTCGGGCAGAAAAACAAATAAAACATCTGCAAAAGCAAGAAGTGCCTGCAAAGGGATCGCTCCCCATGCAGGCACTTTTGGTTTGTAATTGTGTGATTACAGATAGTTTCTCGGGTTCACGGTGTTTCCGTTCACGATAACCTCAAAATGCAGATGCGGTCCGGTCGAGTTGCCGGTAGAGCCGACACGGGCAATGCCCTGACCCTTGGAAACCCGCTGACCGACCGAAACGCCGATGGAATTATCCAACAGGTGCGCATAACGGGTCTTTACGCCGTTGCCGTGGTTGATCACGATCTGATTACCGTAGCTCTTATGGCTGTACTTAACGGATTCCACGGTGCCCGACCCCGCCGCCACAACGACCTTGCCGTTGGTGCGTCCGTTGGAAATATCAATGCCGGTGTGGAAACCGCTCTTCCGCCTGCCGTAAGGCGAACTGACGGTGGTAACACCCGGAACCGGCCAGGTGAATCTGCCCTTGGAGGAGCTTGCATAAACACCGTAGCTTGCTTTTGAGCCGTAGCTGCTGCTGCCCGCCGCACTCTTTGTGCCGACCTGAATTTTCTGGTTAATCGGTTCGATCAGTGTCACACGGCTGAGCTCTTTGCTGTTGGTCAGCGTACCGTCCACATAAGTGGCCATGTATGTCACCTTGTCAACACCCTGAACACCCTTGCGCACGACACGCTTATCGCCACGGTAAAGCTTGCTTGTTTTTTCGGTTTCTACCGAATATGGTGTTTTTACATTTCGCTCCACGATTTTTTTGATTTGGACACGGACAAAATTGACCTCCTGCGAAACGGTGAGCTTTGTGCCGACCTTGAAAGTGTTAAAATTGACCCCGGGGTTATACGACATCAAAGCCGATGTGGAAATATCGTATTTCGATGCAACACCCGACGGTGTGTCACCATCCTGCACCGTGTAGTAAACAGCGGCGCTCTTTTTTTCATTTTTCAGCGTATCCTCCAAACGGGACGCTTCCCACATCTTATCGCTGTTCGCCGGGTAAAGCCCCTGAACGAATTTCACATCCTCGATGAAATCCGCAAAGGAATTTTCATCGCTGTCGGAAATTTTATACTTTTTCTCAGCGGCATCTAAAATGTTGTCAAACACGCTTCGTGCATCGGTTTCATTCTTGACCGAACAGATAAATTCGCCGTCAATATAAACGCCGCACGCACTTGTCAAGCCGACATCCGATTCCTCAATGAGCTTGTCA
The DNA here is from genome assembly GCA_045642685.1 of Acutalibacteraceae bacterium. Classification (GTDB taxonomy): domain Bacteria; phylum Bacillota; class Clostridia; order Oscillospirales; family Acutalibacteraceae; genus UBA8612. The sequence continues at coordinate 5,151 of JAZUJI010000055.1, forward strand.
CTGATGGTGTCGGCATCACTGAGCTGATCGATATTGATGCGTTTGATGCGGTAAACCGGCGTGGCGATCAACGCCTGGTCGCTGACGCCCGAATCAATGCGCTGCTTGACGATATTTTTTGCCTCGATGAACACCGATTCATCGCTGATATAGCCAAGTGAGGTTTCTTCGCCGTTATTGGTCACGACCACCTCAAGGGCGTAAGTTGCGCTTGTCCACGAAACGACCGTCACCACTAAAACCGCAAAGGCAGTAGCCGGCACAAGCACATTGAATGCCGTGCGGAAAAAGCCGGGATACCGCTGCCTCGCCCGCTTCGGATAAGACAAGAAGCGTTTGAACACCTCTTTGGGCTGGCCGCTGAAGCTGCGCCGGATGTGAAGCATGGCGGCTTTTATATCGGTGCGCAGTTTTTTCATCTCTCCGCTCGTGTTGTGCAGCGAACGCAGAGCGACTTTATCAATTAAAAGGTAGAACAGACCGGCGAACACGGCGATCGTATGAAGCGGTTTGCGGAACAAGGCACTGAACGCACGCCAAATGCGCCGCACTGCACGGATAACACCCATGCCGAACAGATAGATCCAGTCATAAAACAGGTTCTTCTCCTGCTCGGGTCGTTCCACCGGGTGCCGTTCCGGCTTTTGGGCGGCTTCAAGCTCTTCCGGGTTGATTTCAACGGCAGCACGCACCGGTTCAACACCGAAAATCGGCTCATCCGCCAAAAACGAAAAAATGCCGTATTCTTCAAAATCCGACCGGCTGTTTTCCAGCTCGGACACGGAAACATAGGATTCTTCCTGTTCCGTCAGCAGCTCGTCTTCCGACAAGGTACCGTCAGCCTCCCTTCCAAATCATTACAAAATTGTAACTATTATAGCACAGCTTTGAGAAATTATAATTACAAATCAGAAAAATTCAAAGTTTGAACGGTTTTTTATGTGAATCAGGAAATAAACATCAAAGGAAACCGCTATGCTTTATTCTTTTTCGGGATATTTCAGAGAAGCAACGCTGACGCCCTTCATCACGGGGATCATGCGCAGTGCCTCTTTTTTGGCACCCTCTAAGCTGTGGTCACGGTAATTGCCGCACTCCGCTGCGCTCACGCCGGGGATCTCACCCTCGTAACCGGCAATAAAGTCGAATGCCTGCCGTGTCATTTCGATCGCCTGCTCGTCCGTAATAATGCTGCTGCGCACCAAAAAATAAAAACCGGTGCGGCAGCCCATCGGGCCGAAGTAGATCACTCCGTCACTCAGCGGCGTGTTGCGCACAAAGGTGGCAAACAGATGCTCAACGGTGTGAATGGAAGCGTTATCCATGACCTCCTCCACATTTGGGCGGCGGCAGCGAATATCGTAGGTGACCACATCCCCGTCCACACGGGAGATATACATTCCGCAGGGCAGAATGGTGTGGTCAATGGTAAAGCTTGCAATTTTTTTCATTTGATCCTCCCTTGATCCATCGTCAGCACTTTTTTTAACCCTGCGTTGCGGTCAATGAGCAAACGCAGCGGAATCCCAAACAGGCAGCAAACAGCCAATTCACCGGCACCGACCTGCAGAGCAAAAACAGAGAAGCCTGCCAAACCGCCGCCGTTCGGGGTGAAAAAAGCAATTTCCGCCCCGACTAAAACCGCATTAAACACGGTGGAAAACAGCGGTGCCCACAAAACAGAAAATCTGCCGCCCAAATGGCGGGTAAAATAAGAGGCAAGAGCCGCCAGCAGCGTGGCAAGTGTGCCGAGCACCCAATCCATCACCATGGGGTTCGCCAGGTTGCCGATGAAGCAGCCCACGGTAAGCCCCGGAATCGCCGCCGGCGTAAAGCAGGCAAGCACGGTCAACGCCTCGGAAAACCGAAACTGGATATTGCCGTAGGCAAGCCCGACAAACGATGCCGCATAGGTCAGCGCCGCATACAGTGCTGCTATCACCGCCGCACGGGTAACAAAAAGTGTCTTCGGGTTCATATCAGCCTCGGAACAGCTTCACATTGTCCATGGAGCAGGTCAGCTTGCCGTCCTCCACGCCGTGAACGATCGCAACGACCTCATCATTATACGGTGTTGCAACATTATATTTTTTGCCGTATTTGCAGACAATGCCGTTGATGAAATCGACCTCGGTCTTTTTGCCCTTTTCCAGATCCTGCAGCATACTTGCCTTGAGCAGAGCGTGTTTTTTGATGGCAAGCGGAATAACGGCATAGGAAATCTTTTTCTTGAGTCCGCCCTTGAAGTCAAGCAGCTTGACGATATCCTTGCCCTGAACCGGCTCGATCTTAATGCCTGCCGCAGCGGCAACATCAATGCACTCTTTGATCAGCATCTGCACGCAGACACGGGACTTTTTATCCTGTGCGGCTTCGCCGAAGGTTTTGCCGGTAACAGCGGACATACCGCTGAAGGCGGCATTGATGAGCAGCTTAGACCAGCGTACGCCCATAAAATTATCTTCAATTTCAACGGGGCACATCTGTTCCAGGAATGCTTTCACCTCATTGAGCTTCTCATCCTTTTTCCCGTTCATACGGCCGAGACCGAAGCTCATGGAATCCGGCTCACTGGTCAGCTCCACAACGCCCGGCTCAAGCAGCGTTGCGCCCCATGCCACCGTGCAGCCCATGGTTCTGTCCTCACCGACGACCTCACTGACCGACAGCTCGGGCAACCCGTTTTGCAGGGTGCAGACGATGCAGTCATCGTTCATGAACGGAACCAGACCCTGAAGTACCTCAACATTGTAAAGCTGCTTGGTCAGCAGAATGATCAAATCATATTTGCCTTCCATTTCATCGGGGGTCAGCGCATGAACAGGCACGGTCATATCCACTGTGCCGACGACCTTTGCGCCGTTTTTCTTCATGGCCTCCACATGAGCCTTGTTGCGGTTGATCAAGTCGACCTGACCGCCGTTTTTGCTGATGTAGGCACCCAACACGGTGCCGAGGGATCCTGCGCCGTAAATACAAGCTCTCATTTTTTTACATTCCTTTCGGTTGTGATTTTTCACTTGATATATTTTTCTGCCGAGTCATAAATGTGGTAATAAACTTCCATCTCCTGACGGTATTCATCCTGGAAATCCGTGTAAGTGGAGTAAACAGCGGAACTCGGCTTTTCGCCCGGCTTCTGTGCCGCAACAACAGCGGCAAACACATCATACTGACGCTGCATCTGGGTCAGGTAATAATTCCAGCTCTCGATATTGGTTTTGGTCACGAAAGAATAAAGCGCCGGGTCATCCGTGATCTGCTTCTGCGCCTTTTGGATGTTGCCGAGGTAAACCTTCAGGCTTTCCTTGGCTTCAATGAATTTGCTGTCTGCCAAATCTTCCTCAAACGGGTTTTCGATCCGGTCAAGGAGCTGCGTCAGCTTCAACGCCTGCTGACGGGTCAGCTCGCCGCTGCACGGTGTTGTGGAAGCGTGCTTCACCGGCGGGATCGTGCTTTCTTCGGCTTTGGTTGTACCCTCTTTGCCGTCAAGGATCTGTCCGCCTGCTGCCGTGGTTTGCGCCGCAACCGTTTCCCCTTTTGCGTTGGTCGCCGGAGCCGCAGTACCGTCAAGCATACCGCTGTCGGAATCGTTGCCTACTGTTACCGGCTGACCGGTCGTCGCAGATTTTTTGATCGTTGAGCCTTCGGCATCCGTCACCAGATAACCGCCCTTTTCCGTCACGGGCGGATCATAAGGGCGGTAAACCTTGCTGCCCTCGGCATCGGTCTGAGCAACGCCGCTTTCATCCGTCACCACTTCATACACGGCAGAGCCGCCGTTTGCAAAAGTGATGGTTTCCGTCGGCGGTTCAACATAGATCTCCCCTTTTTTTGCGCACGCCGCAAGGCCAAACACCATTGCACCGAACAGCAAAAGAGCAACTGCTTTTTTCATTTTTCTTTCCTCCTTTGTTTTTGTAACAGAGCGGATAATTCCGCCGCTGTATGAAACGCACTTCTTTGGGTGCGCAGAACAACCAGTTCGTTTTCTTCAGCCCGTTTTACGGCTGACTCCTCCGGCACGACGCCGTCCGTCAGCACCAGGCACGCCGCCTTTATCTGCACGGCGACCGCAACGGCATTGACATGACCGGTCACCGTCATCCACGCATCGTTTTCGTTTGCATGGGTCAACACCCAACTGAGCAAATCGCCGCAATATCCGCCGCCGATTTCCCGCTGCCCGGCAAATTCTTCACCGCACAGCACTTCAAAAGAAGAAGCTTGAATCCAATCCTGCACCGTCATGGCTTTGCTCCTCTCACTGACCCCAAAAACGGCGGTCAAGGCTGCGGAAGCCGATGGCACGGGAAATGTGCGGTGCTTCAATGCGGCTGCTTCCGTCCAGATCCGCCACCGTGCGTGCCACACGCAGAATTTTATCATAAGCCCTTGCCGAAAGCCCCAGGCGTTCAAACGCATTGCGCAGCAGGGAAGCTGCCTCGTTGCTCATGGTGCAAAACTGCTGCGTTTGCTTCGGGCTCATCTGTGCATTGCATTTGGCACCCGTGCCGTCCAGACGCTCCAGCTGAAGCTGACGGGCACGATTGACACGCTCCCGAATCTGCGCCGAGGTCTCGGTTTTGACTGTCTGCCCGTTCAGCTCATCAAAGTTGACGGGCGGCACTTCAATGTGGATATCCAGCCGATCCAACAGCGGCCCCGACACCCGGTTGACATAGCGGGCTGCCTCCCCCGATGAGCAGGTGCACCGCCGGGTCGGATGCCCGTAGTAACCGCAGGGACACGGGTTCATGGCACAGACCAGCATAACGGCGCAATCGTAAGTAACTGTGCCGTAGGCACGGGTGATATTGATATGCCCGTCCTCCAGCGGCTGGCGCAGGATCTCCAGCGCTTTTTTATTGAACTCCGGCAGCTCATCCAGAAACAGCACACCGTTATGCGCCAGCGATAAGTCACCCGGGCGAGGCACACCGCTTCCGCCGCCGGCTAACCCTGCCACCGAGCTGGTGTGGTGCGGTGAACGGAACGGCCGCGCCGTAATCAGAGAAATATCTTTTTCCAAAACACCTGCCACCGAATAGAGCTTCGTCGTTTCGAGCGATTCTTCAAAGCTCATTTCGGGCAGGATCGAAGGGATCCGCTTGGCAAGCATACTTTTGCCCGAGCCGGGCGGCCCTATCATCAGCATATTGTGTCCGCCTGCCGCCGCAACCTCCAGCGCATATTTCGCCTCGAACTGACCCTTGACATCGCTGAAATCGGGTGCATCCGGAGCAAGACGAATTTTTTCAAAGGTTTCGCTGTCTGCCGGTGCGATCTGCTTTGAACCACGCAGATGGCAGAGCAACTCCGTAACCGTCCGAACCGGGTAAACGGAGATACCACGCACCACACAGCCCTCTGCCGCATTGTCCGCCGGCACAAAAATATGCCTGATGCCGTCCTGCCGAGCCTGCATCACCATGGGCAGCACACCCTTGATGCGGCGCACCTCACCGTTAAGCGACAGCTCGCCGAGGAACGCCATATCGGAAAAATCGCCCTTGAGCTGACCGCTCGCCTGAAGCAGTGCCGCCAGGATCGGCAGATCGTAGACCGGACCCTCTTTCTTTTTATCGGCAGGAGCTAAATTGACTGTAATATGACCGAGGGGAAATTCAAGCCCCGTGTTGCGCAAAGCGGAACGAACCCGTTCCCGGGATTCACTCACCGCAGCATCGGGTAAACCGACCAGGTCGAATTTCGGCATTCCCCTTGAAACATCGGCTTCAATTTTCATCGGATAGGTAACCATACCGAACAAACCGACGCTGTTCACCTGAGCAAACACGGCAGCACCCCCTTTTTCGGTCTGATAAATTCTTATTTATTTTTTTGCTTGGAATATTTCTTTATGTAGATAAAGCGCATCAGGAACGACTCCAAAACATTTATGTAGTTGGAAACGCCGAAGCTGTGCGATGCCAGGAAGGTCATACAGTTCTTTTCCACCACCATGCGAATGGCGTTGGCATCGTACATATCGGGACCGCAGCAAAGCACACCGCCGCCCTTGACAAACACGGCACTTCTGCCCTTGAGAGCCTTGACCGCATTCTCTTTCTTCGCCTTTTTCACACTGATGCCGGCGATCTGTGCGTAATCATCCAGCATCGGCTTGAGCTTGCCGCGGCATTTATCCTGTGCTGCCAGAATATCGGGGGACGCTGCATGAACAATGGCGTTGATTTCGGGTCTTGCCAGATAAATATCCCGGTGCATCGCCGCCACACCGAAGTCCTCCCGGTCAAGCTCCTTGCTCAGCGGTGTTTCAAAGCTTGAGCCGTCATCGCCGGAGAGGATCAGGTTTTCGTTGTCACGAATGGAGCTGTAGCAAATCGGTTTTTCGATTTTTTTCCCGCCGCTGTGCTTTTTGGCAATAAAAACATGGCAGGCATCCTCCAGCGTCTGCGCCACAAAGAACGCCTCGCCGCTGTCCGCACCCATGCACACGGCACCGTGGTGCGCCATGATAACGGCTTTGCTTTCGGGGTTTTGTTCAATGGCGGTATAAACACCCATTTTCAGCTTTTTCGTGCCGGGCAGACCGTAAGCCGCAAGCGGCACCTTGCTGCCCAGAACCGAAGCGTGCATGGCACTGTCCACCGGCATATCCTGCCCCAATGCGCTGACGACAGACGCATTGACCTGATGGGTGTGAATGACAAAATTCACATCAGGGCGCAGGCGGTAAGCGGAGGCATGAACGCCCTTTTCGCTTGAAGGCTTCACATCACCGTCATAGCTCAGGTCGTCAATGCGCACCAGAACAATTTCGTCCGGGGTCAGGCTTTCGTAGGAACGGCCGCTCGGGGTAATGACAAATTCCTTATCGTTGATGCGGCAGCTCACATTACCCCAGGTGCGTGCAATCAAGCCGGTTTCCACCAGCTTTTTACCAGCTTCAATAACAGCGTTTTTTGCCTGCATTAAATCCATATTCATCTTTTTTCATCCTTTCAGCATCATTGGCTTATTTGAGTAATTCGTTTTCAATTTGAGGCTGCTCCAAATTATTCATTTCATTGAAATAATAATCGTAAACCTTGGCGGCGATTGGCGCAAGGGAAGAACCGCTTCCGGCACCCTCTGCCGCAATGCAGATGGCGATCTGCGGATGATCCGCCGGTGCATAGGTGATCAGGAAGCCGTTGTTGGTGGTCACGGTATAGCCGTTGATTTTACGATCGACCTGCGAGGTACCGGTTTTCGCCGCCGCTTTCACCGGCAGGTTTTTGAACGCCTTTGAACAGTAACCGATCGAGCCGACCAGCGCCATACCTTCCCGCACGGTTTTCAGTGTGCTGTCCTTCACGCCGGTACGCAAAACGATCTGCGAGCTGTTATCCAGCACGGTTTTGCTGTAATCGTAAGACTTGACATTCTTCACAAAATGCGGCCGGTAACGGGTGCCGCCGTTGGCAATGGTCGAACAGTAGTTCACCAGCTGCACCGGTGTGAACATATTGCCGCCGTTGCCGATGGCATTTTGCAGCGTGAAGCCGGGCTGCCACTCCTGCTTGATGGACGCACGGTATTCGGGGCTGTCCAGAATACCGTTTGCCTCCGGCAGCTCTACACCGGTTTTGGCACCTAAGCCCATGATGGAGGCATATTCGTTGATGGTTTCTATGTTCATCCGCTCGGCAACATTGTAAAAGAAAATATTGCAGGATTCGTTGATAGCGGAAACCACATTCATCGTCAGATGCGCATGACTCTGTAAGCACTGGAACTGGTGCTTCAGGTAAGTAAAGCTTCTCGTGCAGCGGAAATAGGTATCCCGGGTGATCACACCCTCCTCCAACGCTGCGATCGCCGTGCAGGGCTTCATGGTGGAACCGGGCGAATAGGTGCTTTTCAGGGCACGGTTCCACAGCGGTGCCCGGCTGTCCTTTGCCAAATCGGCATAATCCTGCGCAAAAGTGGTGATATCGTAACTCGGGTAAGACGAACACGCCAGGATCTCGCCGTTGTTGACATCTTCGATTATGATGGCACCCGCCGGAGCGACAAGGCTATCCTCCCGCAGAGCCTCCAATCCGGTTGCCAGAGCATTATTCGCCACCTTCTGCAAGTTTTTTTCAATCGTCAGCACGACCGTGTTGCCCTGGGTCGGCTCCACGGTGTAATCGGCCGTGACATTGCCCTGTGAATCGGTCACAATGCTTTTTTTGCCCACGGTGCCGCGCAGATAGCTTTCCATGGCACTCTCGATGCCGTCCTTGCCGATAATGGAATTCATGCGGTAACCGGTCTTTTCCTCCTGCGATTTCTCGTATTCCTCGGCACTGATCACACCGACACGGCCGAGCACATGAGGCAGAAGAGTACCGTCCGAATATTCCCGGTACGAAACGATCTCCACATCGACTCCGCGGTAAAAATTGGAATTTTCTTTGATTTTCGACACCATGTCGTTGGGCACATCATCGGCAAAGGTGTAAAGGTTCGCTGCGCCGAACTCAACCAGACGCATTCCGTAACAGACGGATGCGATCTTGCGTGCCAACGGCAGCGGAAATTTTTCCAGCTCATAGTTTTCCGTCAGTGCATCCATGCAGTTCTGCGCCGTGGCGTAGCTGTTCAGCTCCAGAATATCGGAGCGCAGATAGGCAATATCCTTTTCACGATCCTGCACAAACGAAACACTTGTCCCATCCTTGTTGAGCACGATCGGCAAATCGTCATTCCACTCGATCCCCTGCTGTTCAAACAGACAAATGAGCGAATAAATGATTTTGTTGCGCTCAGTCTGTTCTTTGGCGGCAGGGAAAAACGCTGAATCAAACACAATGGAATTGCCCTGTCGGTTCGTCACCAAAGGGCTGCCGTTGCGGTCAAGGATCTCACCTCTTGCGCCCTCGACCTCAACATTTTTTACTTTCACCTGTTCGCCTGCCTTGACATATTCCTCGCCGTCAACGATCTGGATCTTGAAAAAGGTACAGCAAAAGACCGCCAGAACGGCAAAAACAAAGCCCCAACAGACTCTTCCCCTGCGGCGCAAAACCGTTTTGCTGTCCATACGGTCTCCTCCTTTCAGATTGCGGACGATCCTCAGATTTCTTCGTTTTCCATCATAAGGAACCGCTTATTCACGGCACGCACGAAGGAATAAATCAGCGGGATCGTCAGGATATTCAGCAGGGCACTCGGCAGATAAAAGCCGAGCAGCTCCCGCAGTGTGCCGCCGGAAATGCCGCAATGAACCGCATAACCGAGCAAGGCATAAAGCACCTCCCACACGGCGGTCAAAAGCGAAGCCGTGATGAGATTGTTCATCATAAGATAGGTCATCAGCAAGCCGCAGACAAACCCCGTCAGCGCAAAAAACAGCGCATTGGTTCCGTCAGCCCGTCCTATGTTCAGATCGCACAGAATACCGGCAAGCAAGCCGAAATTCAAGCCGTAGGTTTCCCGTTCAAACATACTCACCGCAACCGTCAGCGGCAGCAGCGGCAAAAAGCGAAGGCCGACGAGCTCCGGCAAAAGCCCGATATTCTGCACAACGGCAACAACTATAATGATGCCGAAAAAGGTCAGACGACGCAAAATTTTCGGCTTATTTTCCCGAATAGACTGAGGGATCATACTCAGCCTCCTGTTTTTGTCGAAACGCCCATTCCCCGGAACGAGGTAATGACAAACACATCACGCAGCTCGGAAAAATCCACCTGCGTGCTGAGCACGGCGTAAGACGAAATATTTGTAGTGTCGTTTTTCACCTCATCCACAACACCGATGATCAGATCCGCCGGATAAACGCCGCCGGTGCCTGAGGTGCAGACGATTCCGCCCGGGGCGACCGATGTAGTGCGCACCAGACCCGACAAACGGCACTTGCCCTGCTCTGCCAATTCCGCCGTGGTGGTGGAATAACCGGTTTCACGGGTGCGCACATCGTATGCTCCGGCATTGACTGACGGATTCAATACGGTGTTCACCACACAATAGGTCGGTGTGACCTTGACAACGACCCCGATGAGGTATTTCCCGTAAATGACAGGGTTGTTCACGGCTACACCGTCCATCGTACCTTTGTTGAGCGTAAAGGTACTGAAAACATCCGCCGAATCGTGGCCGATGACGGATGCACTTTCAAACTTATAATCATCGTGCTGCTTTTTAAGCTCCAGGAACTCCTCATACAAAGCAAGCTGCTGCTTGCTCTGCTCATAATCCACAAGCTGCTCCTGATAGGCGGCAACTTCCTTTTCCAGCTTTTTTACCTGTTCGGCATAGGTCTGCGCCGAACGGAAATGAATATTAAAATCCTTCACGCCGTCGGCGATCCGGGAAGAAAGAGCCTGCAGCGGCATAAAAACCGTGCCGAGAACCGTGGAAGCCGGTGAGGACGCCGTATTGGCTGCCGCCGCAAAAACAACAGCCAGCAGCAGCACACCGAACACACCTAAAAAGCCCTTAAAGCGATTGCTTTTGAAAAAGCTGCGCATGGCGGCTTACCTCTTTTTCTTTTCTCCGCTGAGCGTGCCGAGGGCATCGTGCTCCAGGCAGATGCCGGTGCCGTCAACCACACAGTCCAACGGCTTTTCGGCAATGTGAACGGGCATTTTGGTTTCCATGGAAATCAGCTTATCCAAACCACGCAGCAGCGCACCGCCGCCGGTGAGCATAATGCCGTGGTCGATAATATCCGCAGCCAGTTCGGGCGGCGTTTTTTCGAGCGTGGAACGAATGGCATCAATGATCTGATTGACCGGGTCGGAAAGAGCCTCCCGGATCTCTTCGGAGGTCACCTCCACATTCTTCGGCAGACCGTCCATCAGGTTGCGCCCTTTTACATTCATGGCACCCTCACCCTCATAGGGGTAAGCCGAACCGATGCGGATCTTGATATCCTCTGCGCTGCGCTCACCGACCAGCAGATTATATTTCTTTTTAATGTAGGCAATAATGGCATCGTCAAAATCATCGCCTGCCACTCTCGCCGAACGGGAAGTAACGATATCGCCCAGTGCCAGCACCGCCACCTCGGAGGTACCGCCGCCGATGTCAACGACCATGCTGCCGGTCGCTTCGCTCACGGGCAGGCCGGCACCGATCGCCGCCGCCATGGGTTCTTCGATCAGACTGACATATTTTGCGCCTGCGCTGCGTGCGGCATCGTGAACGGCACGGCGTTCCACCTCCGTAACACCCGAGGGAATACAGATCATCACACGGGCACGGTTGAACGGAGAACCGCTGATGGCTCTCTTGATGAACGCCTTGAGCATATCCGCCGTCACATCAAAGTCGGCAATAACACCGTCCTTGAGCGGACGAACGGCAGTAATGGAGCCGGGGGTACGGCCGATCATTTCTTTTGCATCGGCACCGACCGAAACAACACGGGGCGGCTGGGAGCGAACATCCACCGCCACGACGCTGGGTTCACGAATGACGATGCCCTTGCCTTTGACAAACACGAGCGTATTCGCCGTGCCGAGATCAATTCCGATATCCTGTGAAAAAAGCATAATTTATTACTCCTCCCGAAATGGGTTATTTATTAACAAACAGGTTACACACGGTATTCGATAACATCCAGAATGGATTTGAAATCGATCTTGCCTTTATCTTCGTATTGGCAGGAACAGGAGAACGCCATGACGCCGTTCACACTGTCGATATAATACGCTTCCATGTAGGACTTCTTTTCGGTGTTGTTCATGTCAATGGCCACACGCACCGCATCACGGCCGCCGATCTGAACATCCTCTATCGTAACCTTGCCTAAATTTTTGCTTGTTTCGTTCACAAACACATTTTTTACGATTTCCGCACGGGCTTTCGCAGAATTGTTTTCATCATCCTCACCGGCAGGCTCAAACAGGTTGTAATCGATCTGCGTGCCTTTTTTCGTGTTGCGCAGCATGATGCAGTCACCGCCGATGTTTTCATATCCACCCGGCAGCTTCATGCTGAATTCCTGGCAGGAAATCTTGCCGCCTTCATTGAGATAAGACGGATAGGATACCGGCATGGTGTGGTCTTCACCGTTTGCATCCGTTACCTTCCATATCAGGTTGCCCTGCGCATCGACCACGGTTTCACCTTTGCCGTCCGTCACCAGTTCGTAGGCGTTATCGCTCGCACTCTGGCGATAGAAAAGCTTGCCGTTTTTCTTGAAAATAAGCTTATCATTTTTTCCGCAGGCAGTGGATGCCACGGCAAAAACACTTGCCAAAGCTACCAGAACCGCCGTAATTTTTACTGAAGTGTTTTTCATTTTATTTTGCCTTTCCTTTCTTACATTATTCATATGTATACAGGTTAAAGTATAGCATTACGGCGTGAAAATGTCAACATTTCAAACGGGTTGAAGCGCAAATCTTTCAGGCAAAAAAGCACAGCAAACGATGCCTGTTTATCGGGATACCGTTCCGACCTGCTGCCCGAAAAAACAAAAACCCTGATGCTGAAAGCATCAGGGAATTCGTTCATAGCTCACTTAAGCCGAAAAGCTTAGCCGATAACCTTCTGAATAGCCTCAATGATAGCGAGGACAGCATCCTTCAGGCCGTCAAAGTTGATTGCGCCGTAAGCAGCAGCGATATCGTCAATCTTGAAATTCTTGAAGAAAGCGACGATAGCGTCAACAACGATATTGATGTATTCCATTGTGTTGCACCTCCTCCACCTTATTATTTAGCATCATCATAACACAATTCATCCGCTTTGTCTACTGTTGACTGAAAATTTTAATTTTTTTCCGTATATGTTGATAATCCTTTATCCTGTTAAATCAAACTTGTGCAACTTGCTCATAATTGCTGCCAAATCATTCCATAACCGTTCGCAAAATCCGCTCACAGGAGCCCCCGTCCACGCTTGCCAGATTCTGCCTGCGAAATTGCTCACGCCGGGTCGAATCATCGGGCTTTGCAACGGCATCGGTCAATTCCGTCATCGTTTCACACACCGGTCCGGGCACATAAGAGCGATAATCGAAATAAAACGAACGGGTTTTGCTGTAGCGTTCCAGATCCGGCGCAAAGAAAAAGCAGGGTTTATCCAGCAGCGCAAAATCCATGCAAACGGACGAATAATCGGTGATCACGGCATCGCACACCAGCGTCAGCTCGTTCACCGAGGGATAATCCGTCACATCGACCGCACCGGGGAAATCGTGCCTGCCATGCACCTGCGGATGCAGCCGAACCAGCAAAGCGTATTCCTCCCCGACCGTTTCGCAAAACATCTGCGAATCAAATGCATCTGCAAAGGTCTTATCCCATTCGGGATCATCCCGAAAGGTCGGCGCATAAAGTATGATTTTTTTATCCCGGCAGGACGGATAACGCCGTTCAAATTCCCGGCGCAGGCTGTCGGTGTTTTCAGCCTTGAGCAGCCGGTCGGCACGGGGGGAACCGAGCGGCAGAACCTGCTCCGGGTCAACGCCGAACGCACCGGCGTAAATCTTTTTCACCGCCGGTGCGGAACAAACCACAAAGCTCAGCTTTTCGTTGGCGGCGATTTCACGGCGGCGCACCTGAGCCGGCTGGTCGATATGCAGCCCGAAACGCTTAAATGCGCCCTCGGCGTGCCAAAGCTGAACCACTGCGGCATCTTCGGCAAAATTCAAATAGCCCATGGGCATAAAATTATCGTTGAGGAACACATATTTTGCCCGTGCCAGCCGAAACGCTTTGAGAGTGAAGAAGCGCAAAGCCGAACCGGCACTGCTTAGATCCTCGTGTGAAATATGTAAGAAACGGTAACCGCCTTTTTCTTTCAATGCTTTTTCGATTTCACCGAGGCTGTCGTTAAACGAAGCGTTGTGGGGCGAAATCAAAGCGACTAAAGCGGGATCCACATCCTTTTTCAGTCGCCTTGAAACACGGAAGAAAAAAGCAAACAGCCGATAAAATAATTCTTTCATACAGCCTGCCTTTGTGCGCCGCAAGGCACACTTCCTTATTTTATTTTTCCCAGTCAATCACCGTCTTGCCGAAGCTGCGGTGAAAATCCAGGTCAAACGCCCGGTGCAAATCGGGGATGCAGGACACACGCACGACATCGCCGACTAAGTTATCCAGATAGGACACCATCTGCGGATGCCCGGCGAACAAATCGACCGTTGTCTGAAAATCGTCCCGGCTGCTGCGGGAGGAGCCGCACAGACGCAAGCCCTTTTCGAGCACCATACGGGTGTTGATATCAACAAAATTTTCGCTGACACCCATCAGGCACATCGTACCCTCCGGGTTGATCAGATCGATCATCTGGTTGATCGCCGGACGGCATCCGGCACCGCCGACGCACTCAAACGCATGATCAACCGTCAGACCTTCCGGCACACGGTCAACATGATAAGTGCCTTCGGCAAAAGAAAAATAGGACAGCTTTTCCTCCACCGTACCGAAAATATAAAGCTTGGACGCAGGAAAGAAATAGTGCAGCACCAGCGCCGTAATGTAACCGACATTGCCGTCGCCCCAGATGCCGATTTTTTCCCGCCTTTCATGCGAAAAGCGTTTGAAACGGCTCGCCGCATGAACGCAGACACTCACCAGCTCGGTAAAGGAAGCAACATTCAGGTTTTTCACGCTCTCCGGGAGCTTGACCAGCCGGTCGGGCGTGCAGGTGATCAAATCCTGCAAAAAACCGTCGTGACCGCTGGAGCGGAAATAACTTGACAAGCGGTAGTTTTCCCCGATGACCGCATCCTCCTCGGTGGGAACCGTCGGCACGGGGATCACCAGATCCCCGACCCGATAGGTACCGGTCGGGTCATAAACCACCTGCGCCACACATTCGTGGATCAATGCCATGGGCAGCTTTTTTTTAAGAGCCGCCTGTGAACGGGTGCCTTGATAATAGCGTTGATCCGCCTTGCAGATCGACATTTTCACCGGGCGCAGGACAACATGGGCATCGTCCGTTTCCTGCTCCTTGTAGGTGACATCGATCATGCGGGGAGCAATCAGCTGATAGACTGCGTTAATCATGGAAATCAGTTCCCTCCAAAAGAGCCTGCGCCACTTTCATATCAAACGGATAGGTGATTTTGATGTTGAATACTTCGCCCTTGACCAGATGAACCGGCTCGCCCTTGATGACATACATCTTGCACGCATCGGTCAGGCTGTCCTTTTCTTCCGGGGTCAGGGAATTGTAGATCTCTTTCAGACGCTTCGCCTTAAAGCACTGCGGCGTCTGACCCTGATACATTTTGCTTCTCAGCGGAACGGCGGAAATATATTCCCCGTCCGCACATTCCACAATGGTGTCCACCGCCGGCTCCGCCGTGTCACACGCACCGTATTTCAGTGTGCAGTCAATACATTCCTCAATAATGCGGTGGGTCACAAACGGACGAACGGCATCGTGCGTCACGATCACGGTATCCTCTGCCAGACCGTAGTTTTCTTCGATATAGGCAATGGCGTTCATGATCGTATCGTTGCGGGTTTCGCCGCCGTCAATGACCGCCACACGGTCGGTTTTGCCAAGCTCTTTTTCAATCAGATTCTGTGCATGAGCCACCCAGGATTTATGGGTCGGAACGATCACCTTTTCAAAACGGGGGTTAACAAAAAACTTTTCCACGGTGTGAACCAAAATCGGCTTTGTGCCGAGCTTGAAAAACTGTTTGGGCATATCGGTGTTGCCCATACGACTCCCCTTGCCGCCTGCCAGAACTACTGCAAAAATCATGGAGCATCCTCCTGTAGTGATGGATTTATTTGGATTTGATTTTTTCGTCATAAATATCGCAGATCTCATCCACGCCGCCTGCAGCGATCACTTTGCCGTGATCGAGCAGGATGGCCTTGTTGCAAAGGCGGCGCACCTGCGCCGTGTTGTGGGACACGAAAAGCACCGTAACGCCCTTGTCGAACATGGTTTTGATTTTATTCTCACTCTTAATGCGGAATTTTGCGTCACCCACCGAAAGAACCTCATCGAGAATGAGGATCTGCGGCTCCACCGCCGTGGCGATTGCAAAGCCCAGACGGGCTTTCATGCCCGAAGAATAATTTTTGACCGGAACATCAATAAAGTCTTTTAATTCGGAAAATTCGACGATTTCATCGTACCGCTCGTTGATATACTTGCGGGAATAACCCATGGTTGCGCCGTAAAGGTAGATATTCTCTTTGCCGGAATAATTCATATCAAAGCCGGCACCCAGCTCCAGCAGCGGAGCGATCACACCGTTGACCTTGATGCTGCCCTTTGTGGGCTTGAGCACGCCTGCAATGACCTTGAGCAGCGTGGATTTACCGGCACCGTTGAAGCCTAAGATCCCGATCCGCTCGCCCTGCTCCACCTCAAAGGAAATATCCTGCAGTGCCCAAAACTCCGTAAAGTGAAGCTTACGGGTGATGAGCTTGATGACATACTCTTTTACATTGTCGATTTTCTCTTTATTCAGGTTGAACAGTACGCTGACATGGTCAACCTTGATCGCCGTCTTTGCCAATTTCGTATACCTCACAGATGGAGAATGAATTTATCCTGCTTTTTGTAGAACACCCAGATGCCGAGCAGCAGCATCACACCGCTGAATCCGACCGAATAAAAGAACCAGTTCCAGTTCCACATTTCACCGTACAGCACACAGGAACGGAACATCTGCACAATTGAGTAAAGCGGATTCGCCATGAGAACATACTGCACCCACTTCACGGTGCCGAGGGATTTGACCGTGTAGAAAATCGGGGTCATATAGAACAGCAGCATACAGAACACCTCGTAGAGATATTCCATATCCTTAAAGAAAACATTCAGCGTGGAAATGATCATGCCGACACCCAACGACAGCACCAGCAGGATCAGCACCGGCACAATTGCAAGCAGCACATAGGGTGTAAGATGCAGCTCCGGGTACTTCGCCGCCTGAAAGATCATGAAGTATGCCATCATCACCACGAGCACGCTCAGGGAAATGACAAATGTAACAAAGGTGGAAAGAACATTCGACAGCGGATAGATGTACTTGGGCACATATACTTTTTTGATGACGCTTGCGCTGTTGCGGACGGAGCGCATCGCCCGTTTGGTCGCCTGCGAATAAAATTCATACAGCAGACGGCCGCACAGCAGATAGAGCGGATAGCAAACCACGCCCTCATTGCTCCTGCCGAAAATGTTGCCGAACACAAGCACCAGCACGAGCGTGGTCAGCAGCGGCTGAAGGAATGTCCAGAACATACCCAACACGGAGTTGCGGTATTGCAGCTTAACATTCTTTCGTACAATTTCAAGCAGCAAATAGCGATATTTTTTGAAGTTTTTGAAGTAACGGCTCGGCTTAATGTGTGCCCCCGTTTCTTTGGCTGCAGTACTCATAGGTTCTGTACCTTTCTGATTTTTCGATTAACCTTTGCGAAAGGTCCACTTCGTGAAATATTTGAGCATGGAGGCAACCTGAACCAGCATCAGCTTAATGTTCTTCTTGCTCTCCCGACCCCAGACATGGTAAACGATCGCTTCGGGGTAATAGACCGCCTTGGCTTTTGTACGCACCGTCCGGGTAATATCACAATCCTCAAAATAGAGGAAATAGCGTTCGTCAAAGCCGCCGATTTCACGGAACAGATCCGTCCGGAACATCATGAAGCACCCGGTCGCATTTTCAATCTCCTGCGCCTTTGTCAAATCCGTATCCATCATGGCGTATTCCCTGAGCAGACGACCCGGTTCGCCGCCGTCACGCAGGCGGCTCGCCGCCAGATAACGAAGCTTCGGGTTGCGTTTGCCCAGAATCTGCGCCCGACCGTCGGGGAAGCAGATTTTCGGGGAAAGCAGACCGATTTCGGGGTGTTCATCCATGTATTCCACCATTTTCGCAATGACATCGGTGTCAATGCTGATGTCGGGGTTGATGACGCAGTGGTATTCGGAATCCAGCCGGTCACGCACCACATTGTGTCCGCTGCCGAAGCCGGAATTTTTGTTGTTGTAAATGACCTGCACCTGCGGATAAGTCTCGGTCAGATGCTCAGGCGTTCCGTCCGATGAAGCATTGTCCACCGCATAAAGCGTAAAGTCATATTTTTTCGTGTGCTCCAGCAGCGTTTTGACGGTTTCGTCAATGCTGTTTATATTGTTATGAGTGACGATGCACCCGGAAATTTTACAGTCTGTAGTAATGGTGACCATTCCTTTCACTTTGTACCGCGCGGCTTACGGTAAGCCAACACGGCACGCACCATGTTGGCACGCCAGGTCAGCTTTTGAAGCAGTCCGGTTTTCCCGCCGGTCATGCTGCCCTCGTTCCTCCGCCACAGGATCAGCGGATCATAAAGCAATTCCACTCTGCCGACACGCTCGCTGACAAAGCCGAGCCATTGGTCGTGCATCGGTATTTTTTCGGGGAACGGCAGCGCCGCTTCAAAGACTTCCCGGGTCAAGGCCATACAGCACCCGGTGTAGCCGTTGCGGAAAAGGTTTCGCAGCACCCCTTTGCCGACGCTCCGGGTTTCAAACAAAGTCTGCCCGATGGGGCTTAAATCGCTGTCCGTCAGCCTTGCGTTATGCAGCACACAGCACGCACCGCTTTGTATGGCCGACATCACTTTTTTGACCTTGCCCGGCATCCAGACATCGTCCTGATCCGACAAAAATGCCACATCGCCGGTGCATTGCGTCAGCAAAAACTCCTTGTTTTTGTCAACACCTGCGTGGGGTCCTTCGAGGTAATGTACCCGTTCATCCCGCAAAAAAGGCTCACAAGCCTCCCGTGTTTTGGGCGTTCGGCTGTCATCCGAAATCAGAAGCTCATCACCCGGCCCGAGCTGGGGCAGAATGGATTCCAGCTGCTGTGAAATATATTTTTCGCCGTTATAGGCGGCAACCAGTACGGAAATTTTCATAGCCTGCACCGTCTGAATGTTCCTCCATGCTTAGTTTTGGCACAAAAACAGCCGAATAGGCACATTTTCGCAGTTATTTTACCATATATTTATTAACAAACTGTTACGGCGCACAACAGAGCTTTTCCCTGCTGCATTGTTTTCGATCAAAACTGACATTAAGATGCGGAAAGGTAAGGATGTGCTGCTACAAAGATCGAATGATACCGGCGGCGATCGCTTCGGCGTAGGCATCAAAATTCTTATCGAACCGCTCATTGTCCCCGGCGGCGGTGATAAACCCAAGCTCCAGCAAACAGCTCGTGCAGTTCGTCTTGGCGTTCACCGCATAATTTTTGGTTATATCGCCCCGATACCCGGCGTGCACGCCCCGGTTTTTGCCGAAGCCGACTTTATCCAGCTGTTTCAGAAGATTTTCCGCCAGTTTTCGGTCGGGAACGGGAGAAGTGTTTTTGATCCAGGCCTCGATCCCGGAGACATCCGTGCTCTCGGCGCTGTTGCGGTGAACGGAAACAAACACCGTTGCATTCTTTCGGTTGCTGTATTCGTACCGCTCCTCCAGCGTGACGGCCGTATCCTTTTTCCGGGTATAAATCACCCGATAGCCCTTTTCCTCCAGAATTTTGCCGACTGCCAGCGTCATCCTGAGGTTATCGTCTTTTTCCAATCGATTCTCCACCATGGCACCCGTGTCTTTTCCGCCGTGCCCGGCGTCCAGACAAATCAGCGGCGTGGTACGTCGGTATTTCAGCACACCGAACACGGCAAGAACCGTAATCAAAGCTCCGCAAAAAAGCAATAGGATTTTTTTGTTTCTGCTCATATTCTTATCCCTTCAATGCTTTCATCACCGTGCTTGCGATCGGCAGCGCAGCATCCGAACCGCCGCCGCCGTTCTGCACCGTAACCACCACGGCGTAAGGGAAGCTCTCCTCCATGGAAGCTCCCACAAACCAGGCGTGGGATTTTTCGCCGTCCACCTGTGCCGTGCCGGTCTTGCCGCCGAAGCTCATACCGGGGAATTTTTTATCGCCGTAATTGTTCAGCACATTATCCCGCATCATGCTGCGCAGAACGCAAGCCGTTTCCGCTTTCATAATATCGGCGGTTTTCAGGTTCCCGACCGTCCCCGTAAAAAGGCTGCGCACAAAGTAGGGCACCGGAGTGCTTCCGCCGTTGGCAGCCGCACCGGCGACCATCATCATGTTCAGCGGATTCATCAGCGTTGTATACTGCCCGATCGCCGCCCAGCCAAGGTCAACCTCCGACGCCTGTGATACATCGAACCGACCCTTTGCCGTTTTGACGCCGCTGATATCGTAGCTGTCACAAAGCCCCATGCTTTTCACGGTTTTCGTCAGGTTCTCTTTGCCCAGTTCCACACCGATGGCGGCAAACGCCGAGTTGCAGGATTTGGTCAGTGCTTTGCCGAAGCCGAGCGTGCCGTGCTCATGGTTGCAGATCACCTTTCCGCCCGTGGCAGCCGTATAGGCTCCGTCACACTTAAATTTTCGGGAAGAAATATCCGTAATATTCTCGATCGCACAGACCGAGGTGACAAGCTTAAAAGTCGAACCGGGTGTAAACAGACCCGTGAGCAGGCGATTGAGGTAAACGCCCTCATATTTGCTGTTCGTTTCAATATCCGCCGGCTTGTTCAGCGGGTCATAAGTCGGGGTGGAAACCATGCAGAGGATCTCGCCGGTTTTGTAATTGTAAACACCGACCGTTCCCTTGCGCCCGTTCAGTGCCTTGTAGGCAGCGGCGTTCAGGTTCGCATCGATCGTCAGCGTCACATCCGCACCCTCGCCGTCATTCACAAGGCGGTAAATGCCCTCGATCCGGCTGTAACCGGTCAGCGTATCCCGGCAGAGGGTGTGAGCACCGCACGCTATGTAACCGTACGGGTCACCGACTGCGTGAAGCGTTGCCTTACGAACCGTTTCACTGGCATTGTATTTGCGTTTGCCGTTGACGCTTTCTGCCAGCACGACGCCGTTGCGGTCTGTTATTTTCCCGGCGTTGGTGATCTGCCCGGCGGAATACAGGTGCCCGTTGGCACGGCTCGTCGCCCAGGTTCCGCCGTGCAAAGCGAAGCTGACCGCCAGAATAACCAGACCGACCAGAAACGCCGCAATGATACCGAGCAGAATATAAGCTCGTTTGGTCAATGTGTTCATGGCTTGTCCTCCATTTGCACCTCAAGCTTCGGATAAGTTTTGATGTCGGCACTTTTGATGAATGCAAACAGTGCCCACGAACAAATCATACTGGTGCCGCCGCGGCTGATAAACGGCAGCGTAACACCGGTGAGCGGCAGCAGATCCGTTACGCCGAACACATTCAGGCTCAGCTGAACCAGCAGCAGAGCTGCCGAGGCGACCGCCGCAATGGAATAGACAGTGGAGCGTGCATGACGAGCCAGCCGAAGCGCATAGACCGCCACGAACGCAAAGCTGAGCACCACGCAAAATGCAACGATCATGCCCCATTCCTCACAAATCACGCCGAAAATCAAGTCGGTGGTGGAGGCATAGACCTTACGCAGCCTGCCGTTGCCGATGCCCAAGCCGAACAGACCGCCGCTTGCCGAATAAATCAGCACACGGGTCTGCTGAAAGCCGCTGTCATACATATAATCCCACACATGGCGGTACGCCTGAAAGCGTTTTGCCACATAGGGCTTAAAGTAAACGATCAGCCCGGCGCCCAGTACGGCACCGGCTCCGATCAAACCGACCGTTTTGATGTCGCCCGAACGCATGAATGCCATGACCATAAAAGTGGCAAAGAAAATCAGTGCCGTGCCGAAATCACGCATCAGAAACAGCGCACCGACACAGCCGAGCGAAAAAATCAGGTAAGTAGTCAGGCTGCGGGTTGACTGCAATTTTTCCAGCGTAGCCGCACCGACAAAAATAAAGCCGACCTTGACCAGCTCAGACGGCTGGATCGACACACCGCCCAGATTGATCCAGTTCAGCGCACCGTTGACCACCTTGGCAAGCACTAAATTCAGCCCGAGCAGACCGACGCAGCCGACGGCGACCGGCCATTGCAGCGCATTGACGACCTCGACATTGCGCATGACGGCAAGCAGCGCCACAAATGCCGCCAGTCCGAGCAGGATGGCAATAAACTGTTTAAGCGCATAATTCGGGTAAACGCTCGCCACTGTGACAAGCCCGATACCCGAAAGTAAAAAGGCAATGATTTCAAGCTCCGTGGAACGCTGATGAGCCAGATTGCGCGCCAAAACAAAATAAAGCCATTCCACCGCCAAAAAACCGCCGAACACGCTGAGCACCTCGGTCTGCGCCTGTTCGATGTGCGAAAGCACCGCCATGCCGGAAATGAGCTGAATTGCCGTGACCAGCAAAAGCATATACAGCCAGTGGAACGGCTGCTCTTTTTTCTGCATTTTTCGCTGTTCTTTTTCCGTCAAGCCGTTCACCGCCCTTCCGCACCGTTGTTTTTCACCTTGTAGTGCTCATTGAAAATGAAAATAACGCCGCCCATGCTGATCACATCGCCGTCCCGAAGCCGCCGTCTGCCTTTGCTTAAGGGTTTGGCGTTGACGGTGGTTCCGCTCAGGGAACCCATGTCTTCAATAAACCATGCGCTGCCCTGCGCCGAAACCCGGGCGTGCACGGGAGAAATTGCCGTATAACGCAGCCGCACATCACAATCCGAATTGCGGCCGAACACGCAGCTGTCGCAGCCGATGATGTACGCCTTGTCCCCTGCTTCATCAATCAGTGCCGGGTCAAACCGAGCCTGTGTCTGCGTTCTCATTTCTTCGGCTCTTGCCGCCGCACTGCGTGAAAACTCACGCCGTTTTTGGCGTTCCTCCTGCTCCCTGTCATCCTCATCGGCATCCACAAAAATAAAACGGGTGCTGCCGAAATGAATCTCATCCCCATGCACGATCGGAACCGGCTTTGTGACGGTGTCGCCGTTGACAAACACCCCCGTACTGGAGTGCGTATCCGCCACCACCCAACCGCTGCGCCGCTTGGAAATGACCGCATGGAAACGGGAAATATCGGGCAGTGTCAGAACGATGTCGCAGGTCTTACTGCGCCCGACGGAGTTTTCCCACCGGGTGAGCGGAAGCCGTTTTTTGCTGCCGGGGTCGTACAGGTATGAGCCGATCCGTTTTCCGAAACGGCGGCTGACCAGCGAAAACACACAGCTCCCCAGTACCAGCACCGCCAGAGCCGCCACGATATAGCGGCTCAGCGAAAGCAGAATATCAAGAATTTCATGAATCTCCATCGTTCGGCTCCTTTCGCCATAACTGAGCTTATTTTACTCCACACGGACAAGCGTGTCAACCGAATATCCTGCTGCGCAGCGGTTGACATTTCCGGCAAAGGAATTTATACTGAATGATAGTCTGTCTTTCTTTCCGATTTTCGACAAATTGTCAAAAATTTTTCAACAGTAAGGAGATATTTCCCATGAGCATCAGACAAAGTCTTTACGGCTTCATGCCGGACGGCAGCGAAGTCACCAAATACACCATCAAAAACAAAGGCGGCTGTTTTGTTGAGCTGCTTACTTACGGAGCAACTTTTCTATCCTGCTTCGTGCCCGACCGTGACGGTATTTTTCAGGATGTTCTGCTCGGCTTTGACGACATGGACGGTCAAATCAACCGCTCCGATTATCAGGGCAAATCGGTCGGCCGTTTTGCCAACCGCATTGCCGGCGGCCGCTTCACGCTCGACGGAGAAGCTTATCAGGTGGTATGTAACGAAAACGACATAACCAGTCTGCACAGCAGCGGAGAGCTTTCCGATGCCAACTTCCGGGCAGAAATCCTCGGTGAAAATGCCGTTCGGTTTTCTTGCGTTTCACCCGACGGCACATTCGGCTTCCCCGGCACGCTGGATGTCTGCATCACCTACACATTCAACGATGATAACGAGGTCATTATCGACTACCGTGCCGTATCCGACAAAACCACACTCATCAATCTGACCAACCACGCCTATTTCAACTTGGGCGGCTGTCTGAGCGGTGATGTGCTCGGGCACGAGCTGATGATCGACGCAGACTGTTTCACACCGACAACGCCCGACAGCATCCCCACGGGTGAACTTCGCCCTGTTGAAGGTACCCCGTTTGATTTCCGCACGCCGAAGCCCATCGGTCAAGACATTCACGCCGATTACGACCAGCTCACCGCCGCCAAGGGTTATGACCACAACTTCTGCCTCAACCAAGGGGACGGTGTAAAAATCCGTGTCTGCGAACCGAAAAGCGGCCGCACGCTCAGCGTCACCACGGACCGACCGGGCGTTCAGCTTTACACCGGCAACTTTTTAGACGGCACCAAAAAAGGCAAAGGCGGCTGCCCGATGATCCGGCACAGCGGCTTCTGCCTGGAAACACAGGTATACCCGGATGCGCCCAACCACGCAGATTTTCCGCAGTGCACCTTCCGTGCCGGAGAAGAATTTGTTTCACGCACCGTGTACAAATTCGGCATAAAATACAAAAAATAATATGTACGGAGCCGAAGCCCCGCTGTTCAGCCCTGACGGTTTTCTTCGTTGTGAAGATTGTTGTCGTAAAGGTCTTTGCCGTGCGCATTGTCGTCATAGCCGGGCTGCTGCGCTTCGTTGGGGTTCTGCTTCTTATCTTTCTTTTTGTCCATGTTCAAACACCTTTCCTTTGCAGGTAAATTAAGGTTGACCCCTGCAAGAGGTAGTATGCACCGAACCGATCGGAATAAACGCATTTTCGGAGGAAAATATTTTGAGAAAAAGCGACCTTGCGGATTATGCTGTTGACCTGCTGAAAAAAGAATACCCCGATGCCCTTTGTTCGCTTCATGCGGAAAACCCCGTACAGCTGATCATCGCCACACGCCTTTCGGCGCAATGCACCGATGCCCGGGTGAACCTCGTCACGCCGAAGCTCTTTGCCCGATACCCGACGCTCGCCGATTACGCCAACGCCGAATTAAGCGAAGTGGAGGAGATCGTGCGCCCCTGCGGCTTTTTTCACACCAAAGCCAAAGACATCATCGGCATGGCGCAGATGCTTCTGAACGAATACGGCGGAACCGTGCCGGACAATATTGACGATTTGGTGCGCCTGCCCGGTGTCGGGCGCAAGACAGCGAACCTGATTTGCGGCGATGTTTACAAAAAGCCCGCCGTCGTTGCGGACACACATTTGATTCGCATTTCCAACCGCTTGGGGCTGGTAAACACCAAAGATCCGTACAAGGTTGAAATGGCATTAAAAAAGCTGCTTCCTCCGGCAGAA
Source organism: Acutalibacteraceae bacterium (assembly GCA_045642685.1). GTDB lineage: Bacteria > Bacillota > Clostridia > Oscillospirales > Acutalibacteraceae > UBA8612. The sequence goes on from JAZUJI010000055.1 coordinate 30,272, forward strand.
AGCAACGATTTCTGCCACCGCTGTGTGATGCACGGGCGTGCCGTGTGCGATGCCCGCCGCCCCAAGTGCGACATCTGCTGCCTGCAGCCCTACTGCAAAACCGCACAGGAGAGCAAATAATTTCATATCCGCACACAAAAAAGGTGCTTGTGCCGTTGAGAAACATTTCTCGGCGCACAAACACCTTTTATTTTTGTTAAAGAACCATTCTTATTCGGAAATGACACCTGCCGTTTGCGGCTCATCCTGCTTCATGTGGGTCAGATTCTCCGCCACACGGGCACGGCGCTCATTCAATTCACGGTACATCCGGTCACGGGTTTCCTTATCCACATTGTACCAGAACATCGGGATCATACTGGAAAGCACAAGGAACGCCGGGATAATGGTTGCCATGGCAAAGATCCATTTCTGCGCCCGCAGCGGCTGTTCTCTGCCCTCGGTGTAGGCGGTCTGGTCGTAGCCGGTCCACTGCTTGTATTTCGGCTGCAAAATACCGTTGATGCGGGCAGGAATTTTGCAGATGAAGGTGCTGGCAATGGACAAAGTCGCCTCGTTGCGGTAGCCGCATTTCCACTCGATGTAGTCGTTGCACTCGTTGCTGATTTCCGTGCCGGAAATGGACTTGATGCCCCAGAAGGTCGCATAGATACATTCCCATACGGCGGTGACGGGCAGCATCGGGATGCGCCCCTGGAAGAAATATTTTCCGTCTTTTTTGGTTTTGAGGAAACGGCCGTAGAACCAAAGCGGTATGTAGAAGGTTTTGGCGAACACCTGGCTGATCATATACAGCGACTTCGTGGAATACCTGGCAGCCACTTTATTATACTGTGAAAAACCGATGGGCTGGAAGAAGAACGAGGGAATACCGGCGATGGTTTCAAAGGTGGTCATGTCAAGCACCTGACGGTAATAGTCGTTGGTGGTAAGACCGGTACCGAATGAACCGAGCGCATTGGAAAGCATATACATGAGCACCGGCTTGTTGGAGAACACGATTTTAAGGCTTTGCAGCACCTTCGGCTTTTCGATGCGCTGATGCACACGCTCCTTGGCAATGGTCGTGTACCACGACACGATCACGCCCGAAAGAAGAGCCGTAGCCGGTCCGACGATCATCAACGCACGGCGGATCAAAGCGTCCGTGCCCTTTTCGGCGGCGGATTTCACGATGCCGTTTTTAATAAAGTCCAGCGTAAACTCGATGATCAAATCGGGAATACGGGAATAGATGATGCTGAAATAGCTTGAAATAGCCAAAAGCCGACGCCGGTCGGACGGATAGGGCGTAATGGTGGAAATATAGCCGCCGACGGCGACCGTGCGGAAATTGCCGAGCATTTCAATGAGCATATCCAGACCGGCATAGACCAGAAGCTTCGGCAGATAGTTGAAATTATTGATATGCTCCGGAGAAAACAGCATGGGGAGCAGCCAGTAAAGGGTGGTAACAAGGGCGAACGGCAGACCGCCCAAAAAGATGTAGGGCACAAACTTGCCCCAGCGGGTACGGGTCTTTTCCACGATGCCGGCAACCAGAAAGTCATCAACAATATCCCAGATACCGGCAACCACATTGTAAGCGGACTGAAACCCGAGACCCAGCTTCAGAATACTGTCGTTAAACAGATCCTTATGGCCGTCAATGTTGAAATCCCGGCTGCCGTCAAACAGCATATAGCCCAGGGTCTGTTTTTTGTTGATCACACGGCGGTCAACATCCACCAGCTCTCTCAGCCGGGCGTTGACCTGTTCCAGCTCTTCGGCGGGAGTATAAGTTCTGTTTTCGTCTGACATAAGCTACCTCCGTGCCTTATTTGCGGTGCGCACGCTCGTCCAAAGCCTTTGCCTCGGCTTCGGCGGCCTTTGCACGCACTTCTTCCTGCATTTTTTCCAATGCCGCAACCATTTTTCTGCGAATTTCAATGTCGCTCATGCCCTGCTCAACATAGGCAAAGTATTCGTCACTCGGCAGTCCGCCGATCAGGCAGACCGTTTTGTTGAGCTTCGGCAGACCTTTGGCGGCAAGCACCTGATTGTAAACGGTGAGCGCAAGGATCAGCCCGATATAAACAAAAGCACCGATACCGAGCGAACCGGCACAGCTGAGAACGGCGCAAACGGCGGAACCGATGGCGCACAGCAGCATAAATAAATTGAGGATCAGGTTGCGCTGCCTGCCGTGCTTCGCCAGTGACATCACCGTGCAGCCCAGACACACAAGAATCATCACCGCCGACACCAGCAGCAACGCCACACTCACGGACAGCAAATCGCCTTGAAAGATTTTTCCGAGATCCATGGAGGAAACAAATTTGTAGACGCCGATAGCGTTGATGCTGCCGTTCGCCGTTTTGAACAGCGGCAGGAACAGCCCGGCGACAGGCAGCAGCGAAACGATGCTGCGGGAAATTGCGATCGGAGAACCGAGGAACGAGGACTTGGCACGGTCAATGGACGGCTGACTTTTGGCGTGGGCGATCTCCGCCGCCTCTGCTTCCGCCAGCAGGCGTTCATTGGACTTGAAATAGACCATGTTCACGCCGCAGTCCGGGCAATCCGGCTTCCAGTTATAAAGATGCAGTTTACGGCCGCAATTCGGGCAATGTGCCATGAAACACTTCACACCTTTTCTATGTATTCGATTTATTATAACATACTTTTTGTGCGGTTTCAACAAAAATAAATCATTATTGCTGAATATTTTTCACAGCTTCCTAATAGCCGTAACCATACAGGTCATCCTGATCGACATTCAGCGGAACACAGTTCCAGTAATAATTGGTGAAGCTGTCTAAGCCGATGTATTCCAACAGCTCACGGTAAAGGAATTTTTTGCTCGTATCGTTTTTTCTATTTGTCATCGGATGAACCGCAGGACAAGAGCCGACAAAAAATTTATGCACGAAAAAATTTTTTGTGATATAATGGAGAAAATCTGTAGGAGAACTGCTATGGATGCACTTTTTACCATTCCTTACGGTGAGTATGCTGTTGCAAATGCTTTGAAAGAAAAATAAACCGTATCTCCGTTTTCATTCCCTCCTCTCGTCAGGAAAAGGGCATTGATTTACTCCTGTATTATTTTGATGGCACATCAAACCATTGCACCACCGTTCAGGTCAAGCAATCCCGTACTTACTATCAGAACAAGCTGATACAGGTTGAAACAGAAAAAATCGCCGTTTGCGGTTATCTGTGGTTTAATCGTTTTGAAATTCCAACCAATGCGGACTGGATCATTTTAACGGGAACACGGGTGATACACCCCGGAAAACGGGAAAATGCCGGTATCTCCGATATTTCCTATGAGCCAATCATGCTCGCCTTCACACAAAAAGAAGCGGTTCAATTTATGAGTTGCGTAAAACAGCGAACCAATCCGCAAAAAGATGATAGAATGTTCGGCTTCTGGTACAACGAAAACGGCGATATATTTCAAACCAGAGGGTGCCCCGTAAACCGAAAAATGAATAGCTTTCTGCTTGATAACAGAATCTGTGAAATTGAAAACAGTCTTTGTTCTAAGGAGGTACATCCATGACCCGAATTGAAACAGTTGACCGCAACTTTGCCGTACACGCTCCCGCCGGGGAAACCGTTGCATGGATGGATATTGAGCAGCCGCCGTTTGCCGTGCACGGTTTGATGCGGGAAGACGGCATTTATGTGCGAATGCCGCAGCGTGTTGCCGAAACGGTAAGCGACGGCGTTGCTTTTCTGAACACGAACACCGCCGGGGGTCGGGTGCGCTTTGCCACCGATTCCCCGAACATTCACATCCGGGCTGATCTTCACAAGGTCGGACGGATGCCTCATTTTACACTGTGCGGAAGCGCCGGGTTTGACCTGTATGAGGATGCCGGAAGTGCTCACACCTACAAAGGTACTTTTATTCCGCCCTACAACGATGAGGACAGTTACGAAAGCACCGTCACCGTCGGCGATGGCAACATGAGGAATTATACCGTCAACTTTCCGCCGTACAGCGGCGTGAAGCGTTTGCAAATCGGTTTGGAAGCAGGCAGCCACATAGCACCCTGCGAAGCGTATCGTGCGATTGCACCGATCGTCTATTACGGCTCCTCTATCACACAGGGCGGCTGTGCCTCCCGGCCGGGCAACACCTATCAGGCGATGGTTTGCCGTGCACTCAACTGCGATTATCTCAACCTCGGCTTTTCCGGCAACGCAAAGGCAGAGGATTCCATAAGCGACTATATTGCACAGCTGGCTATGTCGGTTTTTGTCTATGACTATGACCACAACGCACCGACTGCCGAATACCTTGCTGCGACCCACGAAAAAATGTTTCTGCGTTTTCGCCGGGCACAGCCGGATACACCGGTAATTTTCATGTGCCGTCCGCAGCCGAACCCGACCGGGGATGACCTGCTGCGCCTGAAAATCATCGAAACAACCTATGAAAACGCCAAACGAAACGGTGACAACAAGGTTTTTCTGCTCAATATGCACCGTGCCGTTGCCGCCTTTTGCGGCGACTGCGCCACCGTGGACGGCAGCCACCCGAATGACCTCGGCTTTATGGCCATGGCCACCGCCGTGACGGACTGTATTCAGCAAAACAAACTGCTGTAACCGAAAAGAAAAAGGTGTTTGCGCCGTTGAAGATTCCTTCACAAAGCACAAACACCTTTATTTTTTTCAGTAAAATACGGCTTGCCGTTATTCCTCGGTCGTTTCGGCAGGAGCCTCTGCCGCAGGCTTGTTCTTCGGCTCGATCTTGCCGTAACGGCTCGTCCCTGCCATATCGGAGCGAGGCGAACGGCTCGGCTGCTGAGGAGCCTGTGCCGGACGGCGACTGCCGCCACGGTTGCCTCCTCGACCGCCACGGTTGCCGCCGCGGTTATCGGGGTGCGTTGCCTTAAAGCCCTCAGCCAATGTGATAACGACCTTGCGCTCACTGTCGGAGCCGACCGAATGGGAATCCACACCCTCAATTTTCTGAATGGCGGTGTGGATGATTCTGCGCTCATAAGGATTCATCGGGTCAAGCACAACATTTCTGCCGTACTTGAGCACCTTGGCTGCCTGACGCTTGGCAAGCTCCCGCAGGGTCTGCTCACGCTTTTCACGGTAGTTGCCGATGTTGATGGAAACACGCTTATAGCCGTCCTTCCCCTTATTGAGGAACAGGCGGACAAGGTACTGAATGGCGTCAAGCGTTTCGCCGCGGCGGCCGATGACGACCCCGTAATTCTCGCCGCAATCCAGCTCAACGGAAACGGCGTCCTCTTCCTCGGTGAAAACCATGGAACATTCGGCAATGCCGAGACCCTTGAGGATGGAACGGATATAAGCCTCTGTTTGGTCAAAGCCGGGCGCGCTCACGGCAGGCTTCGATTTGGGAGCGGGCTTTTCGGCTTTCTGCGGCTTGCTGTTCTTCGGCTGCGCCGGCTTATCGTTTTGAGCCGGGCGGTCTTTTTTGGCAGGCTTTGCGGGCTTTTCGTCGGGTGCTTCGTAGTAGGCACGAACCTTAGCGGGTTTTTCTTTGCCGAAAATGCCGAGGGTCTTGCCCTTGGGCATCTCAAGAACTTCCTGTTTTACATCTGCGGTATCGGGTGCGTTGAGCGCAAGCTTTGCGTTTTCAAATGCCTCAACGACATTTTTTCCCGTACCGATTGCTTCCTTAATCAAATTATTTACCACCTTTGAATCATTCTTGTGATTTTTTCGCCGCAATGAGCTTCGTGTTGGCTTCTTTTGAACGGCGCTGAATGGTTTCTTCGACCATTGTTTTGGCAATCGTTTTTTCCGGGCTGAACAGACGGCCGACCAACAAAGTCTGAATAAACGAATAGACATTGTTGATGATCCAGTAAATACCGATCGCAGCCGGGAACATCGTGACAAAATAGAGGGAAAACAAAGGCATACCGAAGGTCATACAGCCCATGGTAGCGTTGTTCGCCTGGTTGGGGTTGGTGCGCTTGGAACGGATAAAGCTGATAAGAGACGATGCCAGTGAAGTGAGGAAAGACAAAATCGGGATCAAAATGAGCAGATCCATGGCTTTGAAGCTCGGATTCGTGCTCAGCGAGTGACCGAAAAAGCTGAATTCTTTGTTTCCGAAAAACTGAATGTCTTTCAAAATCTTTTCGCTGATTCCGGCATCAAGAGCCGACTGCCAGATTTTGTCGATGTTGTTGATGACCGTGATTTCTACGGCACGGCCGGTTTCGGCTTTGCCGCCGGTTGCTTTGAGATACGCATTGACAAGCTCCGTCAGCTTGGTGATCGTGCCTTCGCCGATCCTCAGGCAGTAAGACAGCGGCTTGTAGACCGCACCGTACAGACCGATGATGATCGGAAACTGGATCAGCAGCGGCAGACAGCCCTGATTCATGGGGTTGAAGCCCTCACGCTGGTAAAGCGCCTGCTGCTCCTCCTGGATTTTGCGCTGTGCGTCCTTATCGCCCTTGTAGCGTTCCTGAATACGGCGGAGCTTCGGCTGAAGACGGATCTGCTTGGCACTGCTCTTTTGCTGCGAAATAGCACTGGGCAAAAGCACCAGCTTCACGAGCAGGGCAAAAAAAGCGATCGCAACAAAATAATTGTTGAATAAGTTGTAGAACTGTCCGAGCAACCATCCGAACGGGACGGCAATGGCATCGTAAAGACCGGTCATGGGTCATCCTCCGTGTGGTGGTGATTCTTCTTGGGCGGTACCGGGTCGTATCCGCCGGGGAACAAAACATTGCACCTCAAAAGCCGCCGAACCGCCAGCAGACTGCCCTTAAGGGCACCGTGCGTTTCGATCGCCTGAACGGCGTATTCCGAACAGGTCGGATAATAACGGCACATGGGCGGCTTGAGCGGTGAAATCTTTGTGCGGTAAAACCGCAGCAGACGCAGCAGCAAAGACTTCATGACGGGATCACACCCGCCTGCTTCAGCTGCCGAATCAAAATCGGCTCAAGCTGCGTGCTTTTGAGGTATTTTGTTTTGCTTCGTGCGACAAAGACAATGTCCCAGCTCCCCTGCACCAGCGGTGCAGCGGTGCGGTATGCTGCCCTTATCACTCTGCGTGAACGGTTACGCTCAACGGCATTTCCGATTTTTTTGCTCGTTGTAATACCGATACGACAAATACCCGCACGGTTTTTTGTGACATAAGAAACCAGTGCAGGATTTGTAAACACCTTGCCGCGCCCGTAAGCACGGCGAAAGTCCGTATTCCGATTTAAGGTTGTGATGTGGATTGCCATAACCGTTCGCTCGCTCTCTTAGTAAGAAAGCTGCTTTCTGCCCTTTGCTCTGCGGCGGGCAAGAACCTTGCGGCCGTTTCTGTCCGCCATTCTCTTGCGGAAGCCGTGCTCCATCTTGCGATGACGCTTCTTGGGCTGGTAAGTCCTTTTCATGTGCGTAACCTCCATTCAAGGTGTAGTTTTAATCTAAATGCGGAAAAAAGCGTTTTGGGCTTATACCCCACTTTAGACCTTACGAACGGGTATTATACAACAGAAACGCCTGTTCTGTCAACCTTTTTTCTCAGAAAATCCGCTCGCTCCACATCTTGCGCCGTACGCTTCTTTCGGGCACAAGATAGGGCTTGCTCCGGCGGATTCGGTGAAAACCGCTGAAGAGAGCGACGGAGAGCCGCCGAAAAAAGCACCAATAAGATGTAAATATTATATAAAACTCTTTCTTTTTCCGGCGATATGCGTTATAATAACGATTTATGAGGCATAATTATCAGCAAAGGAAGGTACATCCATGTCATTTTTCAAAAAGCTTTTCGGAGATTATTCCCGCAAAGAAATCAAACGAATCACTCCCCTTAAAGATAAGGTTCTGGCTCTTGAAGAAGAATACGCCCGTCTGAGCGACAGCGAATTACAGGCAAAAACGCAGCAGTTCAAAGACCGCCTTGCCGGTGGTGAAACGCTTGACGACCTTTTGCCCGAAGCCTTTGCCGCCTGCCGTGAAGCATCGTGGCGTGTGCTCAAGCTCAAGCACTACCCCGTACAGATCCTCGGCGGCATCGTCCTGCATCAGGGGCGCATCGCCGAAATGAAAACCGGTGAAGGCAAAACCCTTGTGGCGACCCTGCCGGCTTACCTGAACGCTCTTGCGGGCAAGGGTGTTCACATCGTCACCGTCAACGACTATCTGGCTCGCCGTGACTCCGAATGGATGGGCAAGGTCTACCGCTTCATGGGGCTGACCGTCGGACTGATCGTGCATGACTGCACCAATGAGGAACGCCGTGCCGCCTACAACGCCGATATCACCTACGGCACCAACAATGAAATGGGCTTTGACTACCTGCGTGACAACATGGTCATGTACAAGGAGCAGCGGGTTCAGCGAGGCCACAGCTTCGCCATTGTCGATGAAGTGGACTCCATTCTGATTGATGAGGCAAGAACGCCGCTGATCATCTCCGGTCAGGGTGAAGCCTCCACGCAGCTTTATGAGCTGGCGGATCGTTTTGCCAAGACGCTCACCGTCACCAAGGTGCGGGAGCTTGACACCAAGCAGGAAAACGAAAGCGTTGCCGCAGACGGTGACTATATCGTTGACGAAAAGGCACGCACCGCAACGCTGACCAAGAGCGGCGTTGAAAAAGCGGAACGCTATTTCAATGTGGAAAACCTGATGGACGGCACCAACCTGACCATTCAGCATCACATCAATCAGGCTATTAAAGCCAACGGCGTCATGCGCCGGGACATTGATTATGTTGTCAAAGACGGAAAAGTGCTGATCGTGGACGAGTTTACCGGCCGCATCATGCTCGGCCGCCGCTACAACGAGGGACTGCATCAAGCGATCGAAGCCAAGGAAGGCGTAAAGGTCGAGCACGAGAGCAAGACGCTTGCCACCATCACCTTCCAGAACTATTTCCGTATGTTCGACAAGCTCTCCGGCATGACCGGTACCGCCAAGACCGAAAGCGTGGAATTTCAGGAAATTTACAGCCTGGATGTTGTGGAAATTCCCACCAACAAGCCCATGGCTCGTATTGACAACCCCGATGTTATCTACAAGACCGAAAAAATCAAATTCATGGCGATCCTTGACCAGATCGAAAAATGCCACGAAAAAGGTCAGCCCGTTCTGGTCGGTACGATCTCCATTGAGAAATCCGAAATTCTCAGCGCTCTGCTGAAAAAGCGCGGCATCAAGCACGAAGTGCTCAACGCCAAGTTCCACGAAAAAGAAGCGGAGATCATCGCACAGGCCGGTAAATTCGGCGCCGTCACCATCGCCACCAACATGGCAGGCCGCGGTACCGACATCATGCTCGGCGGTAATGCGGAATTTCTTGCCAAGAGCGAAATGCGCCGCAAGGGCTACAGCGAAGAGCTGATCGCCGAGGCGACCGGCTTCGCCGAAACCGACAACGAAGAGATCCTTGAAGCACGCTCCACCTTCACCGAGCTTCAGGACAAATACAAAGAAGAAATTTCCGAGGAGGCGGATCGTGTCCGTGCCGCAGGCGGTCTTTACATCATCGGCACCGAGCGTCACGAATCCCGCCGTATCGACAACCAGCTGCGCGGTCGTTCCGGCCGCCAGGGTGACCCCGGCGAAAGTCACTTCTTCCTCAGCTTTGATGACGATGTGACCCGTCTGTTCGGCGGCGACCGTGCGCAGAATATGCTCGAACGCCTCAATGCGCCCGAGGATATGCCGCTGGATACCAAGATTTTCTCCAGCATCGTTGAAAACGCACAGAAAAAGGTCGAAGGTCAGAACTTTGCCATTCGTAAAAATGTGCTTCAGTACGACGATGTAATGAACAAGCAGCGTGAGCTGATATATAAGCAGCGCAATCAGGTGCTCGACGGCGAGGAGCTGAAACCGGCGCTGATGAAAATGCTTGACGAAGACCTGAGTGAAATCGTTGACACCTATCTGCCGGCATCGGTCGGTTCGGAGGAATGGAACATCGACGGGCTGAAGTCCGAGCTTGCCGGCTGGATCCTCACCCCCGAAGACGATCTCGGTGAAATCACCGACCGGGACGAGACTCTTGAGATCCTCACCCAAATGGGTCACGACCGCTACGAAATGCGGGAAGAGCAGTTCGGTGAAGAAATCACCCGGCTGCTTGAACGCAAGGTGCTGCTGGACAATGTTGACGCCAAGTGGATGGATCATCTGGACGCCATGGATGAGCTGAAACGGGGCATCGGCTTGCGTGCCTACGGTCAGAAAGACCCCGTGGTTGCATTCCGCTTTGAAAGCTACGATATGTTTGACGATATGACCCGTCAGATCCGCATGGACACCATTCGCCTGTTCCTCACCGTACAGGTCAGAACCGAGGATGACACCAAGCGTGAACAAAAGGCGAAGATCACCGGCACCAACGCCGGCGGCGACACCAGCGAAAAGAAACGCCCGGTGCGCAAAGCGGCCAGCGAAAAGGTCGGTCCGAACGATCCGTGCCCGTGCGGAAGCGGCAAAAAATACAAAAAGTGCTGCGGTGACCCGACCAAGATCACAAAAGACTGATTCCGAAAAAACAGGAACGGCGGTGCGAGGTTGAACACGACATTTACCGAATTACGACAAAAAAACAAAACCTTTTCCTACAACGGCTTTTCCGTGGTTCGTTCCGAACAGGGGATCACCGTAACCTTTGATTTTGCGCTGGACGGTGTCTGCGAATTTCATCCGACCACGACCGTTCTGACCGAAAATCTGGACTTGCTCAACGATTTTGATTCGCCCTCTGCCCGGTCGATCCTCTTTTCCCTCGGCATGGTGGAGCTGATCAGCTACTGGAAAGCCTCCTGCCCCGAAACCGTTTTGGTGCGGTGCGGAACGCTCAGCGATGACGATGTGCTGTGGTGGAAAAAGCTGTGGTGGGGCGGTCTGGGCGAGTTCTTTTACCGCAACGGGATCCAAACCGACTTTGATTCTTTCGTTCAAGTCAAAAGCGAGGGCGACGCCCCCGTCTGGCAGGGCTTCACAGCGGCACAGCTGAGCCTTGTGCCGGTCGGCGGCGGCAAGGATTCCGATGTGACGCTTTCCCTGCTTCATGAGCGAAAAGGAAAAATCAAATGCTTCACGGTCAACGACCAAGCCGCACGCACGCAGGGTGTGCTGGCGGCAGGGCTGAGCGAAAAAGACATCGTTCGCACCAAGCGCACCATTGCGCCGGAGCTGCTGGAGCTGAACCGGCAGGGCTACCTCAACGGTCACACGCCGTTTTCCGCCATTGTCGGCTTTCTGGGGCTTTACTGCGCCTATCTCATCGGCGCAGAGGAGCTGATCCTTTCCAACGAAAGCAGCGCCAACGAGGCAAGCGTTGCCGGGCAGGAAGTGAACCACCAATACTCCAAGTCCTACGAATTTGAACAGGCTCTGAACCGCTATATCGAAACGCATTTCGGCGGCTTTGCACGCTATTTCAGCCTGCTGCGCTGTTTTAACGAGCTGCAGATCGCCGCCATGTTCGCTTCCCTCCGGCAGTACCATTCCGTTTTTGTCAGCTGCAATGTCGGCAGTAAGAAAAACATCTGGTGCGGTCACTGCGCCAAATGCCTGTTTGTTTACATCATTCTTTCGCCGTTTCTTTCCCCCGGGGAGCTTTCGGACATTTTCGGCGGGAATCTGCTTGACCGGGAAGACCTGCGTGCCGATTTTGCCGGTCTGACCGGGCAAACGGAAAGCAAACCGTTTGAGTGTGTCGGCACGGTGCGTGAGGTAAACGCCGCCTTAACACGAACCAAAAAGCAGTATCTTGCCCGGGGTGAAGCTCTGCCGCTTCTGCTGCGGGATTATGAAGGTCAGGAACCGATCGAGCCGCTGCTGAACGAATTTAACGAAGAAAACTCCGTCCCGGATGCTTTTCTTCCGTATGCAAAGGAAATGTACCGCTATGTATCAAGCCTTGATTGATTTTTTCAAAGATAAGCGCACCCTCATTCTCGGCTTCGGGCGTGAAGGCAGGGCAACGCTTGCTTTTTTGCGCAAATACTACCCCGGCACCCGTTTCACCGTTGCCGACAAAAAGCAGGTGACCGTGGATGACGCCGATGTGGATCTGATTTGCGGCGAACATTATCTGGACTGTCTGAATGATTTTGATATTGTCATGCAAAGCCCCGGCATTTCCCTGCGGGATGTGACGATCGACGAAACCACCACCGTCACGGGGGAAATGGATTTGTTTTTGCGGTTTGTGCCATGCAAAAAAATCGGCATCACCGGCACCAAGGGCAAAACAACGACCACTACGCTCATCTATAAAATGCTCTGCGCTGCCGGGATCCCCTGCATGATCATG